>CAYRCW010000036.1:0-2014 GCA_964422895.1 uncultured Planctomycetia bacterium
GCATCGGGATTGAAGAGTAAGGCTTTTTTATAATATTCTAGTGCTCTATTTGTCTCATTCTTTGCCCTATAGGTGTTTGCAAGATTGGCATAGCTCTCTCCGTAGTCAGGCTCTAATGTTAGAGCTGCCATATAGCTATTTATAGCCGAGTTATAATCACCTATTTTGTAGTAGAGATTACCGAGATTGTAGTATATTGATGCTATATTTGGTTCTGCAGCTATTGCATCTCTATAATGTTTAAGAGCTAGCGTATCTTTATTCTCTTTTGAATATAGTATTGCCAGGTTTGTATTGGCCATCCAAGATCCGGGGTTTTTAGCTATAATGCTACTATAGAGAGTTATCTCGTCTTTATAATTCTCTGTTAGTTTGTTACTTTTTAAACTTAAGAATACTGTAATTATTATTAATATTATTGATGTTATTATTTTAGGATAGTTAGTACTGTTTAATTTGAAAGCTTTAATAAAATATTTATAGATTAAATATATTAGAGTAAATATGAGTAGTATTATCCAAGGAGTTGAGAGGTAGCTGAAATGATCAGCAACATAAGAGTATTTCATAGGGAAGACGTTGAAGAACCCTGATGCAGGAAATATTGATATAAGATAGAAGAGATAGAGGGCTGTTATAGAGCGATTAACTCTCTTTCTATATAGAAATAATAATAAGATAGAAGATAAGATAAATAGAATAGGCAGCCACTCTAAGATACTTAAGACATCTAACTGCCACTTTGGATAGATAAATATAAACTCTTTTGGATATACCACTTTGTGTATATAAAACAGAGTTGTCTTGCCTATCAGTACCATCTTATCTAGATAAGGAAGGCTCCACTCAACTCCTCTTGCACCTACATTATAGATCTCGGTAAATACTGCATTTAAGCCTACTAAGATGCCTATAGATATAAAGGGGAGTGAGAGCTTAATCTCTCTTCTTTCTATCCTACCTCTTAGCCAGAATCCATAAAATAGGGGTATAAGAGCAAATGAGACTGAGATATATTTTGAGAATATTGCAGCTATGAAAGTAATTAATGTTAGAAGATAGTATTTTAAATTTCTAGTTGATAAGAATTTGAGATAAATTAAGAAAGATACTAAAAAGAAAAATAGAGATAAAAGATTCTTAAGTTCACTTGCCCAGGCAACTGTTTCGACTCCTATTGGATGTATTGCAAATATTAAAGCAACCGGGAATGCAAATGGATAAGATAGTCTTCTAACTAAAGCCAAAAGCAGGAGTGCATTAAGAATATGTATTACTAAATTTAATATATGGTAGCCTTTAGGATTGAGACCCCAGATCTTATCTCCAAGCCAGAGCATGGTTGCACTTAAGGGGTAGTATTGGGGGGTTGCATTCTCTAGCCAGATCTCAGTCAATCCAGTATCGCTCTTTATGTAAGAGGTTTTGTAGATATGTGCATCATCATCCCAGATAAAACCATTATCTAGTGAATTGAAATAGACTAAAGTAGTCAGTAGTATTATTATAAGCGGCGCTACTGCTTTGCCAATCTTCATATAAAATATCATATTAGATTATATCCTTGAATCATAAATTTTATTTATTATAATTGATTTAGATGAAATTAATAGTAGTTATATTTATTGTGGTTATCTTTCTTTTTCTTGCGCTCTCTATCTTTATGCCTAAAGCAGCTAATAATGATAGTTTAACCGTAGCTATAGAGTCGGAATCAGACAGAGAAGAGGTAGCTCAGGGTAATGACGATAATAGAGAGTACGTAGAGTCAGAAGTCTTAGTTAAGTTCAAAAAAGTACTTAGTGAAGATGAGCTTAAGGATTTTATAGAAGATTACAGTTTAGAGGTTTTAGATATTATAACTGCTATAAGTGTATATCAATTTAAGATTCTTTCAGAGTTATCTGTTGAAGAGATTGTCTCTAAGCTTTCAAAGAATAGTTTGATAGAGTATGCAGAGCCTAACTATGTAGTCGAGTTTCAGCTTTAATTTTAAAGGTTGCTTGTAATTAAT
>CAYRCW010000036.1:2114-5426 GCA_964422895.1 uncultured Planctomycetia bacterium
TTACCTGAGAAAGATGCTCCAAAAGCATGGTATAACGTCTTAGCTGATCTACCTTGGGAGTGTCCTCCTCCAAGGGATCCTCAAACGAAAGAACCTTTAGCTCCTGAGAAGCTCTATCCTATATTCCCAGAGTCTTTAGTCGCTCAAGAGATGACTAAGGAGCGTTGGGTGGATATACCGGATGAGTTAATTGATGTATATAAGATTTGGAGACCATCTCCTTTACATAGAGCTTATAGGCTTGAGAAATATCTTAAGACTCCAGCTAGGATATATTATAAAAATGAATCTGTATCTCCTCCTGGAAGCCATAAGCCTAATACAGCTGTTGCTCAGGCCTACTATAATAAGAAGGCTGGGGTAAAGAGACTATCTACTGAGACCGGAGCTGGTCAGTGGGGCTCTGCTCTTGCATTTGCCTGCAATATATTTGACCTTGAATGTATAGTCTATATGGTCAAGATAAGCTATGAGCAGAAACCATACAGAAGGGATCTTATGCAGATTTGGAATGCAGATGTTTATCCATCACCTACAGATAGAACAGAGTCAGGCCGTTTTATATTAAAAGAAGATCCTAACTCATATGGTAGTCTGGGTATTGCAATATCCGAAGCTGTTGAAGAGGCTGCTAAAGATGAAGATACTAAGTATAGTTTAGGCAGTGTATTAAACCATGTACTTATGCATCAGACTATAATAGGGCTTGAAACAAAGAAGCAGCTCAAGCTCGTAAATGATAAAGCCGATGTTGTGATAGGTTGTGTTGGCGGAGGTTCTAACTTTGCAGGACTATTTCTTCCTTTTGTTGCTGATAAGCTTAAAGGAGAGGATATTAAGTTTCTTGCCGTTGAGCCAAAAGCTACTCCTACATTTACAAAAGGGGAGTATCTTTATGATTATGGAGATACGGTAGGCTTAACCCCGCTGCTTAAAATGTATACCTTAGGTCATAAGTTTATTCCTGCTCCTATTCATTCTGGCGGGTTGCGTTATCACGGTGATGCACCTATCCTGTCTCTTCTTGCGCATAATAAAGTTATGGATGCTGTTGCTTATTATCAGAACGAAGCTTTTGAAGCGGCTATTACTTTTGCACGTACAGAAGGCATAGTTCCTGCACCAGAGACATCACATGCTATTAAAGCTGTTATAGATGAGGCTTTAAGATGTAAAGCAGAGAACAAGGAAGAGGCTATTGTATTCAATTTTTCAGGTCATGGTCATTTTGATCTCTATTCTTACGAAAAGTATCTCAGTGGAGAGCTGAAAGATTACGAACTTCCAGATGAAAAGATAAAAGAGACATTGAAAGATATAGAGGATATGCAGTAAGAAGTATTAAATTATACTTTTGAAGATTTGTCTTTAAATCTATCTATCAGTTGGGAGAAACGTTTACTCTCTCTTAAGTTCTCTAAGTCGGGGTCTTTAAAGATATACTCAATATCTTTATATCCAAGTTTTAGAGACTCTTCCAAGGCTTTTAAAGATAGACTTTTCTTATTTAGCAGAGAGTAATCACAGGCAAGGTTATAGAGCACTGTTGGGTCATCCGGTTTTAAGTCTCTTAACCTAGAGTCTACCTCTAGTGCTTTTTGATGCTGCTTATCTTTCGTTAAGAGTTCTCCTAAGAGAGTCAATCCATCAATATAGTCGGGGTTATCTTGAATGATCCTCTCTGTGAATTCTATCTCAAACTCTAAATTTCGTTGATTTTTGCCCATGACTTATATATAATTTGAAAAGATTTTATCACCTATATATGGCTATGTCAAATCTCAAAGAAGGTATAGATATAAAAGAGGAGCAGAGTCTCTCCCATGTTAAGAAACTTAAGGGTTCTTTTTCTCCTGAGAGAGTCTCCCTTCATCTTATTCAGCATACAGGAAAACCGTCTGTCCCATCTGTTAGCAAAGGAGATATTTTAAAAGCAGGAGATAAGATTGCCGATAAGAGCGGTTTTATATCTTCATCACTCCATAGCTCTGTATCGGGTAAGGTAAGGAGCATATCAGACTATAATCATCCTATTTTAGGTAGATCAAAGGCTATATCTATAGAGAGGGAGGGTGAGGATGTTGAATGGAGAGAGAAAAAAGAAGATGAAATTGTTAAACTAACTTCTAATGATATTATAGATATAATAGAAGATTGCGGTATTGTTGGTTTGGGCGGAGCAGCATTCCCGACCCATGTTAAGCTTACTGTGCCTCACGATAAGAGAATAGATACTCTGATAATAAATGGTTGTGAATGTGAGCCTTATCTCTGTTCAGATGATGTTCTTATGCAGGATAGGCCTTTCGATATAATAAAAGGAATTGAGCTAGTTAGAAAGGTAGTTAATCCTGACAGAGTAGTTGTTGCTCTAGAATCTGACAAAGATGATGCTCTTATCAGGATGCGTCAGGCAGCTTTAAAGAGAGATATAGATGTTTTAAAGATAGATAAAGTCTATCCCCAGGGTGCTGAGAAGCAGCTGATTAGATCACTTACCTCTCGGGAGATTCCTCCTGGCGGACTTCCTTTTGACGTCGGAGCTTTAGTATTAAATGTTGGGACCTGTTTTGCTATCTATGAAGCGGTATATAAGGGTAAGCCTTTAATAGATAGGTATATAACTTTAGCTGGAGATATATTGTCAGAACCCGGTGTTTATATAGTGAAGATTGGTACGATACTCAAAGATTTGCTTGAGCATATAGGCGGTCTTATTGAAGAACCTAGCAAGATAATATTTGGCGGCCCTATGATGGGCCTAGCTCAGGCTTCGCTTGATATGCCAATATTAAAAGGAACGTCTGGAGTCTTACTATTATCTAAGAAGTTTATATCCGACTATAAAGAGTATCCTTGTATTAAATGTGCTCAATGCATTGACCATTGCCCTATGAGGCTTATGCCTACTAAGATAGCCCATGCTGTTAAACATAAGAAGTGGGACTTGCTGGATGAATATAATATATTAGATTGTATTGAATGTGGATGCTGTAGTTATAGCTGTCCATCCCGAGTACCGTTACTTGATTATATAAAAATAGGCAAAGATTATTTAAAGAGAGAGTAATGTTGATGAAAGATAATAAGCTTGTTATATCCGGTTCTCCGCATCTAAGGGCAACTTTAGGTTTGCGCTATACAATGTGGAATGTAGTAATAGCTCTCATTCCGGTTATAGCTGTTAGCGTCTATTTCTACAGATTTAATGCTATAAGAGTAATTATGGTAGCTCTTATTAGTTCTTTCTTAGCCGAAGCTATATTCTTAAAATTACGTAAAAGAGAGGTTGACTTTTTAGATGGCTCAACT
>CAYRCW010000036.1:5526-9413 GCA_964422895.1 uncultured Planctomycetia bacterium
GTTGCAACTCCGTTAGGGTTGGCTAAGTTTAACGGGATATATATCTCTTTAAAATCTCTTTTCTGGGGTAATATTCCAGGTTCTCTTGGCGAGACCTGTGCTTTTGCTATTATTTTGGGCGCTCTCTATCTTTTCCTTATGAGAGTTGCTGATCATAGAGTTCCTCTTAGCGGAATCTTAAGTTTCTTCTCTATTTCCGGTCTGTTCTATCTTATAAACCCTGCTAAGTTTAGCAACCCTCTATTTGGTATATTAGGAGGCGGGTTTTTAATAGGGGTGCTTTTTATGGCAACAGATCCTGTCACTACTCCTCTTACAAAACGAGGAAGATATGTATTTGGCATAGGCTTAGGTCTACTTATATTTATAATAAGAAATTTTTCCGGATTGCCTGAAGGTGTTATGTACTCTATTTTGATAATGAATGCGTTAGCACCTCTTATAAACCGTGTTACACTTGCTAGGAGATTTGGTTCTTGAAAGTTTTATATAGAATGAATATTACCCTTGGTATCATAGCTGTTTTATCAGGTTTTATTCTTGCGTTAGTTTATCAAAATACAGAGCTTAAGATAGAAGAGAATAAGATAGAAGGACTCAAGATCTCACTTTCAAAGTTGGTATCACAAGTAGTAAGACACTCAGAGAGAGAGATCGAAGGCGAGAGGGTATTCTATCTCTATGGTAAAGATTCCAAGCTCCTCTCTTATGCTATTATTGCAAAAGGTAACGGTTATCAAGGTGAGATTAAGATATTAGTTGTAATCTCTAAAGACTTAAAATATATAAGAGGTATTGATATCTTAGAAAATGTTGAGACACCAGGTCTTGGAGGCAATATAACTTCTAGAGATTTTAAGAGCCAATTTAATAATCTTAAGATACTATCTGGGATAGATTACATAAAAGGAAAAATCCCGTCTAAACCTAATGAGATTCAGGCTATAACAGGGGCAACTATATCTTCTGCATCTGTTGTAAAGATAATCAATGGTGCTTTAGATAGAGTAATACCAAAGTTAAAAGAAGATGGATAAGAAGAGCAACTTATTCGAATTTAAAAAAGGGTTATTATCGCAAAACCCTGTTCTTGTTTTGCTTTTAGGACTATGTCCTGTCTTGGCGGTAACAACATCTTTCATAAACGCATTTACTATGGGGGTTGCTGTTATATTTGTCTTAACTTCATCTACTTTTGTGGTCTCGATTATAAAGAGAGTAGTGCCTAGTCAGGTTAGGATTGCTGCTTTTACAATAATCATTGCTACATTTGTTACAATTGCAGATCTATTTTTAAAGTCTCAATTTCCACAACTGAGTAAAGCTTTAGGCCCCTATGTTCCTTTAATAGTAGTTAACTGTATCATCCTTGGGCGCTGCGAGGCTTTTGCTTCAAAAAATAGTATCTTTAAATCTTTTTTAGATGCTTTAGGTATGGGATTAGGCTTCACTTTTGCATTAGTAATTTTAGGCAGCATACGTGAGATATTAGGAGATGGTAAGATATTTAATATAGATATTTTAGGGGCAAATTATGAGCCGATGTTAATTATGATTCTTCCTGCAGGAGCCTTCATAGGGTTAGGGCTTATGGTTGGGTTAATGAATATGATAATCAAGAGAAGATGAAACTGCTAGTTATATTTTTATCAGCTGCCGTAGTTAATAACTTTATCTTAAGTTATTTCTTAGGTATATGTCCTTTTTTAGGTGTATCTAGAAAACTTAGCTCAGCTTTAGGTATGGGTACAGCCGTCACCTTTGTTATGACTCTGACTTCTATCTCTACCTGGCTTCTGTATCACAAATTATTAGTGCCTCTTAATATGATCTATCTAGAGTATGTTATCTTTATTCTTGTAATAGCATCTTTAGTTCAGATAGTAGAGATGTTCATAAAGAAGAGCTCTCCAGCTCTGTATAAAGCTTTAGGTATATATCTTCCGCTTATTACAACTAATTGTGCCATATTAGGGTTAGCGCTGTTTATGGTGCTTAAAGATTATAGTTTTATTCAGAGCGTAGTCTTTGCTTTAGGGGCAGGAGCAGGATTTACTCTGGCACTTTTAATAATGGCAGGGATAAGAGAGGATTTAGATATAGCAGATGTTCCAGAACCGCTTAAAGGAGCTGGTATTGCTCTTATTATTGCCGGGCTTCTGGCGCTATCTTTTATGGGTTTCTCGGGACTTTTATCTAGTTAGCTATGAAGATAACAAGAGCCAATTATGATGGAAAAGATTACTGGGCTAAAATAGAAGCTGACTCACTTCTGCTTTTAAAAGAGCCGCCTTTTGATAAGATAGAACCATTTAAAGAGATAGCTTTAAAGACTGCTCAACTTATTGTTCCAACCGAGCCTCAGAAGATAGTATTGGTTGGGCTCAACTATAGAGATCATGCTAGGGAACTTGATATGGAGATACCGGATGAACCTATAATATTTTTTAAGCCGACCAGCGCTCTTATAAAAGATGGCGATAATATAGTTTATCCTCTTGGAGTTAAGCGTTTGGATTATGAAGCAGAGCTTGCAGTGGTAATCAAAAGAGAGGCTAAAAATATAGACCAGGCTAGAGTAGCTGATTATATATTGGGCTACTCTTCTTTAAACGATGTAACAGCTAGAGATATCCAGAAAAAAGATATTCAGTGGAGTCGGGCCAAATCTTTTGATAGCTTTGCTCCTTTTGGGCCCTGGATAGAGACTGATCTTGATTTAGATAATTTAAGAGTAAAGAGTTATCTTAATTCAGAACTTAAGCAGGACTCAGCTATATCTAACTTTATATTCTCGCTTCCAAAACTGCTGGCTTTTATTTCCTCTATAATGACTCTTAAGCCTGGAGATATAGTATCTACTGGAACGCCCTCAGGGGTAGGGAGTATGGAGGTAGGGGATAGAGTCTCTATTAAGATAGACGGACTAGGTCTATTATCAAATACTGTTATATCTGCTTAGGTTGGTTTGACTTGACAGCATTATTCTTCTATGCAATGATAAAAATCTTCTAAATTAGTAAGTAGGAGTTATTATTATAAGGGTTTATAGAGATGGAGATGCTTGAAATTTGTAAAATTCCGGATCCTGTTTTAAGAAAAGAGGTTACTCTTTTAGATAGAGTTACTATATCTGATAGAGCTCTTCTTGATGATATGGAGTATACAATGTTTCAATCAGGCGGTATTGGTCTGGCTGCTCCTCAAGTAGGGATAGAGAAGGCACTTATTGTTGCGGTAGATAATAAAGGTAGAGTCTTTAAGATTGTTAATCCTGTTATAGTTACGTCTAAAGGGTATGATACTATGGTTGAAGGATGTTTGAGTATTCCAGATGAGAGCGTAGAGATTCAGCGTAATTATCAAGTTGTTGTCAGAGGAATAGATGAGAATAACAAAATTTTAAGATTAAGAGCTGAAGGTCTGTTTGCTCGCGTTTTGCAGCACGAGATTGACCATCTTAAGGGTAAACTTATAACAGATTACAAAGGGGAAGTTTAATGCCTACTTATGAGTATGAATGTAAAAAATGCGGATTTAAATTTGAAAAATTCCAGAATATGAGTGACAAACCTCTCTCCAAATGTCCAGAATGCAAGGGAAGTGTAAGGAGATTAATAGGTAAAGGTGCTGGGATTATATTTAAAGGTAGCGGTTTCTACGCAACAGATCATAGGAAACCTGAAAAGAAAAGATGTTGCGGTGAAGACCAGAGCTGCGATACTCCCAGCTGTCCTACGAGTAGTGAATAAAAGAGAGGTATGCAGATGGTATCAAGTCTGCCCTTTGAAGAGTTTTTATGAAAGAGGACTCTTAGATAAAAGATGGCTCAAAGAGTATTGTCTAGTAGCTAATCCTGAGTGTATTAGAAAGAAGATGGAAGATCA
>CAYRCW010000037.1:0-9287 GCA_964422895.1 uncultured Planctomycetia bacterium
GTTAAGTTTTTAATCCCAACAGCACGCTTACCATCTTCCATCTCTATTATGCTATCTACAAATAGAAAAGGATCTCTATGAGGAAGTATCTGCTTAATATCTTCAACATCAAGCGGTAATTCATAATCCTCTAAGTTACCTTTATTTATCCCGGCTTGCTGAAATCTTTTTGTCTGTTGCTCTATCCTTCTAACCATTCTTATGTTTAATGGATGGCCACTTTTAATTCCAACTATATTGGCTTCTAACTTACAACCTATAAGATAAAGATCTCCTATTAAGTCCAAAACCTTATGTCTTGCTGGTTCATCGTCTAATCTGTATTTATTTTTTATTACACCAGCATTATTCACAACTAGAGTATTTGCATAGTTAGCCCCCTTACCTAGTCCCATCTGGGTTAACTTTTCTGCTTCTTCTTCTAAGCAGAATGTTCTACTGGGAGCAATCTTATCTTTAAATGTCTCTCTATCTAATATATAACTTATATATTGAGATTTAAGTTGAGGATGATCATAATTAAGAAGATAGGATATATTTAAATTATTACTAGGGAAAGCCATCAAGGAGGCCTCTCCGTCTTCAACTAATATAGGCTCTTTTAACTGATAAGTCTTTCTTTCTACATTTTGTTCAACTATACCTGAATTCTTAATCTCTTCAATAAAAGGTAGCGCACTCCCATCTAATCCTGGAATCTCTACCCCATCTACCTCAATTAAAACATTGTCTATTTTACAAGCTGCTAAAGAAGCCATCAGATGCTCTATTGTATGTACTTCAACATTATCAATACCAACAGATGTGCGCCTTAAGCTCCTCGTTAATTCCAAAACATGGGATATATGCGCAGGTATTAAAGGAGAATTTTCTACATCTACCCTCTTAAAAGCTATGCCGCTATTAGCTTCGGCAGGTTTTATCTTTAAATTGACTTTCTCATTCGTATGAAGACCTACACCTGAGATAGCCACATCTTTTGAAATAGTATGCTGATGTTCCACTTTAAGAAGCCTTTGCCCGTAATCTCTCTAGTTCTTCTTCTAAAGACTCTATCTTTTTCTGAAGACCTTTTATACATTTATAAAACTCTGGCAACCTTTGCACGCAAGCATTTATTCTTTTTGCTATGCCATGAGGCTTAGCTGGATAACCTGATACTACTTCTCCTTCTGGAACTGACTTTGTAACTCCAGCCTGAGCTGCCACGCGAGCATTATCACCGATACTAATATGGCCAACAACTCCAGACTGACCCGCTAATATAACACCCTTACCTATATTAGTACTCCCAGATATTCCAGACTGAGCAACTATGATAGAATTTTCACCTATCTCAACATTGTGAGCAATTTGAACAAGATTGTCTATCTTTGTTCCTTGTTTTATGTGTGTCTTACCAAAGCGAGCTCTATCAATAGTAACATTTGCGCCTATCTCAACATCGTCCTCTATGAAGACAGTACCTATCTGAGGAATCTTGTAATGCACGCCTTTAACAGTAGCATATCCAAAACCATCGCTGCCTATAACTGTTCCAGAGTGTATTATAACATTGCTACCTATAGTAACTCGCTCTCTTATGGTAACATGAGGATGTATTAAGCAACTAGCTCCTATCTTACTATAGATTCCTATGTGCACCCCAGTTTGCAAAACAGTATCATCTCCAATGGATACTCCATCTGATACTACTACATAGGGTTGGATAGAGATATTCTTACCTAATTTTACATCTTTACCTAAAATAGCTGTAGGATGTACTCCTAGTTCAAACTTACCTTCGTTAGGAGCAAAATGGGATACAAGTTTGGCAAAAGCAATAGAGGGATTGTCTGTCTTTATCGTAGGCTTACCTGCATCTTCAATATCTTCAGATGTGATAACGGCAGATGCTTTTGTTGAACTTATAAGTGAAATATACTTGGGGTTGGCTACAAATGTAATATCACCCTCTTGAGCTTCCTTAATCCCCGATAGGCCCCTAATGACAACACTGTCATCCCCTATAACTTTACCACCTACAAGCTCAGCTATACGTGCTAGCGTTAAATCTAAGCTAGGGCGAAAACCGTTTTCATCATATCCAGAATCTATCTTCACTTATCTTCCTCGTATTAACCTTACTGATTATTTATATTTTTTGTTTAAATATTCTATCAGCTCTGCAGTAATATCTAAATCTTTATTTTTATAAAGAAGAGCTCTAGAGTTAAACATTATGGTATATTTTTTTGACTTACCATAATCTTCAATAATCTTATTTATCTCTTGAAGTATGCCTTCTATTATCTCGTTTCTTTGACGCATCAAATCTGTTCTCACTTGACGGTCAAACTGTCTTAGTTCCTCCATCTTCTTGTCTAGCTCAACCTTAACCTTCTCCTTCTCTTTCTCGGAAAGTAAATCCATCTTCTCTTTCAACCTATCAATCTCTTTTAATTTAGAGTCTATATCTTTCTGCTTCTCTTCGCCTATCTTTGTAAGCTTTGCTTCTTCATCTTTTGTCTTCTGATACTCATTGAAAACCTGTTCTAAATCTACGCAAGCAAATTTATCAGCAGCTTCAATAATGCTAGAGATAAGAATAGTTGACATTAACAACATAAAAAATATCCTCTTCATATTAACTTCCTCCTTTTAAAATTTGTGTCCCATACTAAAATGAACTTTTCCACTATCAGAATCGTCATCACTTGAATCCAAAGGATAACCATAATCCAACTTTATAGGCCCAATAGGAGTGTTCAATCTTAAACCACAACCTATTGAAGACTTATATCCGCCTGAAGCAAAATCATCTTTCTTCTCCCAAACATTACCGATATCATAGAAGAAAGCACCTTTTATATTCTCAAAAACAGGAATTGTAAGTTCTACATTTCCTACTAAGAGTGCTTCTCCTCCAACAGGATCACTCGTCTTAGTTGTATCCTTAGGCCCTACACTTCTCTCGTCATAACCTCTGATACTGTACGCTCCCCCTGCAAACAATCTCTCATAGAGAGGAACCGAAGAAGTATCACCTTGAGTATCTATTATACCAGAATTTAACCTAAAATTTAAAACCCATTTTTTATGTAAAGACAGAAAGTAACTAAACTGATTTGTCTGACGTAAGAAATCTACATCTCCGCTCATAAAGCTACCTGCATTCTCAACGCTACTGCTAAAATAATACCCTTCTGTAGGATCAAATATGTTGTCTCTCTTGTCTCTTGCAAACGTAAGCTTTATTGCATAAATATTCTTCTCTCCGGCTTCATCTTTAAGAGCATCTGAGACATCAGTAGCAACATTAGATATATCTACTTTATCAAACCGTGTTCTCAAATAAAGACTATTATACTCTGATATCTCCCTGCCTAGCCTAAGTGAGACACCTTGACGCTCTTCATCCCAATCATAACCTATATCGCTCTCTCGTTCTCTTGAATGCTGATAAACATCAAAACCGAAAAGATAAGGATATCCAAATATCCAAGGCTCTGTGAAGCTTAACTCGTAATCATTCCTAGTTGTACCCATCTCAGTGCGCAATGTTACTCTTTGGCCACCGCCAGTGAAAGTAGGAGGGTTTGCTATATCAAAATTCCTCTGGCTTAGCTCAATAAAACCAATAAACTCATCGACAGAGCTATAGCCAGCCCCAAAACTGAACTCTCCTGTCTTAGACTCTTTTACACGTACTAAAAGATCCTCTTTATTCTCTTCTTCTGTTGGTAAAATATCAAAATCTATCTCTTCAAAATAACCAAGATTCTCAAGTCTCTGCCTAGACCTCTTTATCTTACTGCCATCAAACTGCTCGCCTGGATACATTTTCAACTCTCTTCGTATGACCATATCTTTGGTTTTTGTGTTACCCTTTATGTCTACTCTGTTTAGATAATGTATCTCGTTTTCTATAACAGAATATTTAATATCGACAAGCCCCGTATCTGAATTAATAACCGGAATTGTTTCAATCTGAGCTTTAATATAACCCTTATTAAAATAGAAATCTTGTAAACTTTGCGTATCAAATTTAAGATGATCGTAGCTAAATACACTCTCTTTCTGAAGGCTTAAAGAGCTTTTTATATCATTTAGAGGGAAAATATCATTACCTTCTAAGGTTATATCTCCAACTTTATACTGTTTACCCTCATCAACTTCTATGGTTAAGATCATTCTTCCTTTCTTATCGAAACTTGTTGCATCGCTTATCTCTATATCTAAATAACCTTCTCTTTTGTAGAAATCCTCTATCCTAGAGAGATCTTCTCTAAAGACATCTTCCTTGTATGCCCCCGACCTAAACCAAGTCTTAGTTCTTGTTTTTAAGAGTTTGAGTACTTTCTTCTTCTTAAAAGACTCTACCCCAGATAATTCTATTTTCCTTATTCTTACTCTTATACCCTCATCAATATTAATTATGACTATAGTCTTATCATTATCAGGGTCCATATCTAAATCGTAATCTATAGCTGCATCTGCAAATCCTTTTTCTTGATATTTCAATTTTATCTCTTCTATATCTGTTTTTAACTGCCATTTATCAAAAAATTGTCCACCTGTAGTTTTAATCCATTTTACAAGCTTATCTTCTCTAAAAATACGGTTGCCCTTAAATATAACACCATCAATATAGGGTGCCTCTTTTACGTAGAATATGATAACAATACCATCAGTCTCTTCTTTAGCATCAACAGCAACATCTGTAAAAAAACCTGTAGCATATAGTCTCTTTATGTCCTCGTCAATCATCTGCTGAGAAAATATTTGATCAGGCCTAGTTTTAATCTTAGCTACGATCGCAGATTCACTAACATTCTTATTACCTGCAATCTGTAAGTCTAATATTTTAGGGATATCTTGAGCATATGATATCGTAACTGAAAATATGAGCAAAACAACGCTTAAGCTAATTTTAATTACTTTCAACTTAGATTGGCCTCCATTTTATAAAGGTTTTCAAACCTGGTATACTCTTTAATAAACGCAAGTTTGACAGTATCTACAGGACCATTTCTCTGCTTAGCAATAATAACGTCTGCGACACCCTTATTGTCTTCTTCAGAATTAGTATTATAATACTCTTCTCTAAAAAGTAACACAACCAAATCTGCATCCTGCTCTATTGCTCCCGACTCTCTTAAATCAGAGAGCTGCGGCCTCTTGTCTTGCCTCATCTCAGCAGCTCGTGAAAGCTGGCTAACAGCAATAAGCGGAACTCCTAACTCTCTTGCTAAATCTTTAAGGTTACGTGATATCTCAGATATCTCTTGCTGTCTATTCTCAGAGCGATAGCTACTACGCATAAGCTGCATATAGTCTACTATTATAAGTTTTATATCATGACGGGCCTTAAGCCTTCTTGCTTTTGCTCTTAATTCTAAAACACTTGAACCTGCAGTATCATCTATAAACAGCGGCGCTTCTGCAAGTTTCCCTGCAGCTGCTGTAAGTTTAGGCCAATCTTCTGGCTTTAAGAATCCACGTCTTACTTGATGTGCATTAACACGAGCATGAGAACATAGTATTCTATGAACGAGCTGTTCTTTTGACATCTCTAGACTAAAGATTGCAACAGGCAGTTTCTCTTCGAGTATTGCATGTTCTGCTATACAGCAAACGAATGCAGACTTACCCATGGAAGGCCTCCCGGCTACAACAACCAAATCGGATCTTTGAAGACCAGCTGTCAGAGAATCAAAATCAGTATAGCCTGTAGGAACACCTGTAATACTGCTCTGCCGCTGATAAAGACTGTCTATCGTAGTAATACTTGATTTTATAAGGTCTTTCATTGAAGATATCTTACCTTCCATCTTATGGGAAACTATCTCAAATACAGCCCTCTCTGACTCATCCAGCAACCTATCAACATTATCGACTGGATCGTAGCATTTCTTTATTATTTCGGTTGAACTATTAATCAAAGAACGTAAGACATACTTCTCTCTAACTATCCTTGCATAGTGCAGTATATTGGCAGCTGAAGGAACAGAATTAGATATGGTTGCCAAATATGCCGGACCTCCTACATCTTCTAGCATGTTTCTATTTTTAAGTTCCTCAGAAAGAGTCAATAGATCTACGGCAGATGTTGCATCATAAAGCTCAATTACGGTCTGAAATATCTTCTGATGAGTAGTCTTATAAAAAAATCTTTTATCTAAAATCTCAATAGACTGCGCTATGGCATCTTGAGACAATAACATCGAACCTAAGACGGCTATTTCGGCTTCGATGTTTTGAGGTGGCAGCTGCTCAGGCAATTCTGATTTCTCTCGAGCACTCATTGTTAAATTATTCTTTAACGACCCAAACTTTGACCTTGGCTACGATATCAGAATGTAAATTTATAGGTATCTGATAAACTCCTAATTCTTTTATTGGCTCGTCCAACACTATCGAATGTCTATCTATATCAAAGCCTTCGTCTTTCAAGGCTTTAGCAATATCTATGTTTGTAACAGCTCCATACATCTTCTCTTCTTCGCCTGCTTTAACACCTATTGTAAGAGAGAGGTTTGACAACTTACCTTTAATCTCTTCGAATCTCTTTATCTCTCTGCCTTTTTTCTTTTCTGTAGCAGCAGATTTGAACTTAAGCTCTTTTAAAACCCCTGCAGTAACTTGCCGAACAATTCCTTTGGGAATTAAAAAATTGCGAGCATAACCTTTTTTAACTTTGACTAAATCAGATTTTAGACCCAACCCTTCATAGTCTTCTAGTAAAATTACTTTCATTATTCACTAACAAAAGGTAGTAGAGCCATAACTCTAGCATTTTTAATAGCATTGGAAATCTTCCTTTGATGCTTTGCGCAGTTACCACTAGAATTTCTAGTCCTCATCTTGCTTCTATCAGTAAGAAAGTTCTGCAAGAGCTCTACATCTTTATAATCTATATAATCAATATTCTTTGCACAGAATCTACAATATTTCTTTTTTCTGCTCATCTTCTTAAATGCAAACTTCTTATCTGTCTTACTCTTTGTATTTCTCAAAACGGCACCTCGCCTTCATCGGCAGAACTAGCTTCTTCTGTAGGCATATCTTTAGGGATAGCACTATCTTCAAGATCAGAAACAGCAGTTCCATCTTCTTTAGCTCTGGTCAAAAACTGAACCCTATCAGCTATAACATCTAAAGCATTATATTTTTTACCTTCATATTCCCAATTTCTATACTGTAGTCTACCCTCTATAGATACAAGCCCACCTTTAGCAAGATATTGATTGCAAGATTCAGCCTGTTTACCAAAAGTCACTACTCTGACAAAACAAGTCTCTTCTTTTTTTTCACCTGTCTGAGCCTTAAAAACCCTGTTTACAGCCAAACCAAAACTGACAACAGAAGTGCCAGAAGGTGTATATTTAATCTCCGGATCACGAGTTAAATTGCCGATTAAGAAAACTCTATTTAAACTAGGCATCTATATCTCCTTCTCTTTCTCTTTCTCTTTCTTTGATATTAAAAATCTTAATATCTTTGAATCCAGCTGCCATTCTTCAGAGACACCTTTTACTATATCTTCAGGCATCTGAAAATCTCCTAATAAATACACGCCTTCTTTAAATTTATTTATAGGATATGCAAGCCGCCTTCTCTGCCAGACTCCAAATTCAGCAACCTTACCTTTTAATTTAATCACAGAATCTTTAATCTTACTTATCTGAGATTCTATATCTGAATCACTCATATCTGGATTTAATATAAGCATTACCTCGTATCTTTTCATTAAATATGCTCTCCTTTTAGCTGACAATATTAACACATAAGCAAAACCTTAGCAAGATCAAATTATTTCTCTAAGGTTGTACTTTGACATTGTTTTCTCTACGCCCTCTTTAAGATAAAACTCAACCGCATCCACAACTTTACCTACTATACTATTATATTCAACTCTATCTTTTGCCTCTATTGAACTTAATACATAATCTTCTGCTTTTTTCTCTTTAAAAGGCCCGATTCCTATCCTAAAGCGCAGAAAATCCTCGCTTTTAATCTCATCTATTATAGACTGCAAACCCTTATGGCCTCCTGAACTACCCTTAGTTTTGATTCTTATCTGTCCCCGTTCTAAATTTAAATCATCGGATACAACAACTATATTACTATTTTTAATACCATACTTACCTTTTAAACATGCTATAGACTTACCGCTTAAATTCATATAAGTCTGGGGTTTAGCCAAAACTACTCTTGGCTGAACATTTAATCTCTTAAACCTTAAAACACTCTTTAAGATACTGCTACTGGACTTTAATCTGCCATCTCTGTCTTCATGACAGCTGGTCATAATAGCAATTCTAGCCCCGCACTTCTTGCTCTTAAATTTTAACCCAGACCTAGCCGCAAGTTCATCTAGAACCATGAAGCCAAGATTATGTAGAGTATCTCTATACTCTAAACCAGGATTACCAAGTCCAGAGATTAAAAACATTGCTATATACTATCCTGCTCTATCTTCATCTTTAGAGCTTTCTGATTTTGTCTCTTCTGAAGGCTCTTTCTTTTCACCTATAACTTCAGGTTCACCCGCAACATCACCTTCAACCTCTTCTTCAACAACAACCTCTCTAGGTGAGACAATATGCGCTACAATCTGTTCTGGATCCCCTATAACACTAGTCTCTTGAGGCAGGTCTAAATCCGCAATACAGATTGCATCGCCTAAGTTTAACTCATCGACTTTAACTTCTATCTTAGAAGGAACATTAGCTGCTTTACACTCAATCTCCACTTCCCAAAGTAGATGATCTAACACTCCTCCATCTCTCTTAACGCCTATAGGTTCGCCTTTCAACTCAATAGGAACCTTCATCTTTATAATCTCATCTAATGATATCTCTTGAAAATCAACATGTATCACGCTTCCTTTCATAACATCATGCTCTACATCCTTAAGTATGGCAGTCTTGACCTCTTTATCTTTACCAGAAAGGATATGAAGCTCTGCTACTAAATTCTCAGAATGTGCCTCATGAAAGAGATGTATTAAATCTTTCTCTTCCAACTCCAATGGCGTTGCTACTCCTTTCTTATACAATATAGCAGGAATCACTCCATTTTTTCTGATGTTTTTAACATACTTTTTACCTACTCCACTTCTTTTTTTTACTTCAATTTTTAATTTTTCCATTATTAACCTCCTCTGTAAAATAAAAAAAGAAAATACGCGACCTTCTGTATATCACATATAGCTTAACTTTTGCAAGTTTTTAATTAATCAAAAAGCACGCTTATTGAAACCTCCTTATGTATTCTCTTTATCGCCTCTCCTAAAAGAGGAG
>CAYRCW010000038.1:0-9127 GCA_964422895.1 uncultured Planctomycetia bacterium
AATTGAAAAAGGGATTATGGCGCCTTTGGTAATTCTTAATCTTAGAGGTTTTGGGTTTGCTGTCTATGAAGGGCATGCTCGAGCTTTGGCAGCTTTAGATAAGGGAATGAAAACATTGCCAGCCTATGTAATTACGCCAAGACTTCCTTCTATGGACCGCATTACCAATTTAACGAGTGTTGCAACAAGAACGGGATTGTTTACTCTTGACGATATGAGGCTCGAGGATTTGATTTTGCCAGAAGGGATCTCTTTGGTAGGGTTGAATGTTCCCAATGTCATTGCAGTAGAAAGAAGAGATAATGATGCTGAATTACGTAATCATATGGGAAATATAGTTATGAAAAATATTGTTGATTCTATAAAAGAGAAAGGACGAGCAAATGTTTTAATTGGAATCAAAGATTTGGAGTTTTTAAGAAAAGCATTAAGTGGACATAACTTCTTCCAATATATAGAAGATTGGAGTTGTGTAAATGTATTTTTACAGACATCTGCAGATATGGATTTTTCAGATAGAGATAATCTTGTCAATCAGTTAAGCTTAATAATTCCGGGTAATATTCCGCATGATAATATTCATCTTGCTAATGACTCTGAAGAGTTATCTGATATTATAGCAAGAGAAGAAGGTATTGATTTTGTAATATCTGATGTTGCTTCGGCTGAAACAGATCATGCTGTTGCTCAAACATCTGTATCAAAAGCTAAAATATTGTTGGTTCTACCAAATAGATCAGAGGGGATGTTGTTTCAAGAGATGTTTTTTGATAGTGAGGATGGAGAATTCTTAACGGACATATTAGATGATCCAGAAAACATATTACTAACTGGGTCTGATTTTATACGTGCTTTATTGCCTCAAGAAGTTAGGTCATCTTCGGATATAATACCAGTGCAAAACTTAACTCAGATTTCAGATGAAATTCAGCCGATTGTTTCTGATATTAGATCAGCTGTAACTCAGGCTGAAGGTTTTAATCACCCTGCTTTAATTGCTATAGATGGCTGGGCAGGAGCGGGAAGGGATACGATCATAGGTATCTTAAAAGATGAATTTCCAGAATATAGAATAACAACATTAAGCCTAGATAGTTATCGTTTGTCTTCAGATGTTTTAAGAGAAGATGCAAATATTCCTATTCCTGAGATTGGGCATATTTCTTGGAGTACTATCGGTATAGGTATTAGGCGTGATAGTGCTACGAATATAACAGTTGTAACATCCTTTGATGAGACAACAATACGGTTGCCTGCAGTTGGTCAGGAAGTTAAAGTAGCAGACAATGCATTCTATGTTAGACGTAATGACTCTGGGAATTTAAATATTCGCTTAGCATCTATTTTAAAAAACGTTGAATTGGGTAAGTTCTATCAAGCTATACAAGATCTTCGGGAAGGAAAGGTTGTAAATGTTCCAACTCAAGGTAGCGTAGAAGAGATGGATCCCAATGAATATGATATTATTTTTATAAAAGGAGGATTGTCGTTACATCAAGAAGCAGTAAATATTAATTATAGTCTGTCGTTGTTCATAGATGCAGAATTTCCTGCTCGCATAGAACGGTCGATAAGAGAGCATATTTTTAACTCAGTACATTCCGACAGTATGACTGTTTCTGAGTTACGTAACTATATGGAAGCTCAGAGAATTGATTTAGAAGATCAGTATTTGTTTGAAGATAGAGAGCGGGCAGACTATGTGGTTATAAATGGATTTTATCCTGACGAAACTTTATTATACGAGATTTACGGTATGAATTTATCGGAGCGTATTGATCAAGCAATAACTGTTGCTTTGCAAGATAACGTAAGTCCTGGATGGAGTATGCTGAGAGATTATATTATTCCAGTTACAGGTGTCGGTGGCAATTTTCGCTCTGCTATGGAATCAATATCTATTTTACATCAAGAGCAACTCAAGGATTCTCCTAATGCAGTAAGTAATAGTGTATTGTTAGACAGGATAGAGTCGTATGATTTATTAGATTCAAATGAGCAAGAATTGCTGAGTACTGTTTTAGAGCGAATAGGTTTAATGATAGATTAATAGTCTTTATTTTAAATAGGCTTGACAATTTAATAGGCTAATGCTATAAATCTAAAGGCCTTTAAACTGGTCCGGTGAGACTGGCAAGGTGAAAAATATGTATGAGAATATAATTCTTAACAATGGAGAGGAGCCCTTTAAAAGAGGGCTTATTTTTTTATGTCTAAGAAAATCATAGAACGTTCAAAAGTTTTAGATTCAAAGCAGCTTTACAAAACAATCCGTCGTATAAGTCATGAGATAATAGAGAGAAATAAGTCCTTATCTGATATTGCAATAGTAGGCATAAGAACAAGAGGAGTCTACCTAGCAGATAGGATAGTAGATAATATATCTGATATTGAGAGTGTAAATATCCCGTCAGGAGCGTTAGATATTAATCTCTACAGGGACGATTTTACTTTAATAGCAGAACAGCCTTTAGTTAAGGAGACAGAATTAAATTTTGATATTAATGGTAAGTTAATAATAATAGTAGATGATGTATTATTTACGGGTAGAACTATAAGATGTGCAATGGATGCTTTAATTGATTTCGGTAGACCTAGAGCTATCCAGCTTGCTGTATTAATTGACAGAGGTCACCGCGAACTTCCAATAAGAGCAGATTACGTAGGTAAGAATATTCCAACGTCATTAGATGAGTCTATAGAGGTAAGATTAAAAGAGATTGATGGAAAAGATGAGGTTGTAGCTTTAGAGGTAATAGATGGTTGAGAATATTATTGAGAGAGAGATTAAGTGGAAGAAGAAACATCTTCTTGGTATTGAAGAGTTAAGCAAAGAAGAGATAGGCTATGTGCTTCAGCTTGCCAAAGCTTTTAAAGAGATATCAACCAGATCTGTTAAAAAAGTACCTGCTTTAAGAGGGAAGACAGTTGCTTTTCTCTTTTTTGAGCCTTCAACAAGGACGAGGATATCTTTTGAGCTTGCAGCCAAGAGGCTCTCAGCCGATACTGTTAGTTTTTCTGTCTCGACATCAAGTGTGCAGAAGGGTGAGAACCTTAAAGATACAGCGCGTAATATAGAGGCTATGAATATCGATATTATAGTTCTTCGACACTCAGCTTCTGGTGCTGCTCATTATCTCTCTAAAGTTGTAAGCGCTGGAGTTGTAAATGCCGGAGATGGAGTACATGAACACCCAACCCAAGCTTTACTTGATATATTTACTATTCAGGAACATAAAGAAGATGTTGCAGGATTAAATGTCGCTATCTTAGGTGATATATCTCATTCAAGAGTAGCAAGGTCTAATATATATGCTCTTAAAAAGTTAGGTGCTAAAGTGACACTCTGTGCTCCGCCGACCATGATTTTGCCTGAATTTAAAGAACTGGGAGTAGATATATCATATAATCTTAGCGATGTTCTAGTTAAAGCCGATGTTTTAAATATACTTAGAATACAGAAAGAACGAATTGATGAAAATCTAATACCCTCAGTAGCTGAGTATAGAGAGTTTTTTGGAGTAGATAAAGAGAAGCTTTTAAAATATGCAAAGCCAGGGTTGCTTATTCTTCATCCGGGACCGGTAAATAGAGGAATTGAATTAAGTCCTGATATCCTTGATCAGGGATTATTAGAGAAGAATATCAGCAGCGTTGTCTTGGGGCAGGTTACAAATGGTCTGGCAATTAGGATGGCAATACTCTATCTTATTGCAGGTATGGGAGGTAACGTTGAAGTTACTGATTAAGAATGGTTTGGTAATTGATTTTCAAAGAAGAGATTTTAAAAAAGTAGATATCTTAATTCAAGATAATAGAATATCTAAGATATCTAAAAATATAAAAGATAGAGTAGATAGAACATTAGATGCTAAAGGTGCTTATGTACTTCCAGGTTTAATAGATTTACACACCCATCTAAGAGAACCGGGCAGAGAAGATGAAGAGAGTATAGAATCAGGTTCTTATGCAGCCTTAAAAGGTGGCTTTACAACGCTCTGCTCTATGCCTAATACAGAGCCTGCTATAGATAGTGCTGGGCTAGTGAGATTTTTAAGAGAACGTTCGAGAAGCATAGGACTGGTGGATATTTATCCAGTGGGGGCAATTACAAAGAAGAGGGCTGGTCTAGAATTATCTGAGATGATCAAGATGAAGGAGGCAGGGGCTATTGGATTTTCAGATGATGGTAATTGGGTTAGTAATCCACTACTTATGCGTAGAGCCATGGAGTATTCCATCGTAGCTGGTGTACCTCTTATTATTCATGCTGAAGATGAGAGGCTCTCTGGTGGTGGACTTATGAATGAGAGTCTATTATCTCTTAAGATGGGCTTAAAAGGTGCGCCAAGAGAGGCTGAGATAACAGCTATTGCTAGAGATATAGAGCTTGCTCGATTAACTGGGGCTAGAGTCCATTTTACTCACATAAGCTGTAAGGAGTCTGTAGAGCTGATAAAGAAAGCTAAGAAAGATAAGTTGATGGTTACTGCGGATGTTACTCCTCACCACTTAACTTTAACTGAAGATTCTGTTGGAGGTTATAATACATTTTCAAAAGTAAATCCTCCATTAAGAACAGAGCAAGATAGAAAAGCTTTGATAAATGGATTAAAGAATAATATTATAGATGCGATTGCTACTGACCATGCTCCGCATTCAAGTGAAGAGAAAGATTGCAATTTTTCTGAGGCTAGTTTCGGTATTATAGGTTTAGAATCAGCGCTATCTTTAGGCTTAAAGTTGGTCGATGAAGGAAGGATAGACATAGTCTCTTTAATAGAGAAGTTTACTCTAAGTCCTGCTAAGATTGGTTCTTTTGAAGATAGAGGTAGTATAGTCGAAGATTATTTAGCTGATATTATAGTTGTAGATCCAAAAGTGAAATGGAAATTTAGTTTGAAAGATATTGAGTCCAAGAGTAAAAACAGTCCTTTTTTAGGCATGGATCTAAAAGGAAGAGTTAAGGTGGTAGTCTCAAAAGGCAGGGTACTTGTTAATGATTTTAAATTGAATGGAGGTCGGGTATGAGTTTTTCTAAATGTTTTCTTCTGTTTTTATCTGGTTTTTTAATAAGTATAAATCAAGCTACTTCTAAAGAGCTATCTTTAGAGGATGTTCTTAGTGATATTAAGAGTAAGGTTGAAAATATAGAGTCTTATAGGGCGGAAATAGAGATGGTCTTTAATAAGTCAGAAGTTGCTTCAGTTATAAGCGGTAATATAAGTTATGTTAAGCCGGATAAGATTAAGATGATCATGGGAATGAAGGGTAAGGAGAATACAAGTCAATCAATGTATTCAGATGGTAGTGAGATGTGGCAATATATGCCTCTATTTAAGATAGCATCTAAAGTAGATCTTCTTGCATTAAAAGAAGAGTTTAAAAATACTGAAGAGCTTGTGAGTAATCAAAATAATATGGAAGATATTACATCTAATATGGAGGAAGCTGAGTTTATGGGGTTGGAAGAGTTGAATGGAGAGCAAGTCTATGTGATACAAGGCTTGGTTAAAAATAATAATGATCCTGCGCTAGAAGGTTTTGGTGATATTAAAACAGCCAAAGCATTTATATCTCTTGAAGATGGGATGCAGAGGAGAATGGAGTATTATGATGTTGATGGAGCCCTTCTCTTTTATCAGGCATTTAATAATATAGAGATCAATATTAGTATTCCAGATGAAACATTTAAGTTTATAGTGCCAGAGGGAATAAATATTTTAGATACTACCCCTCAAGCAAGGGAGATGTTGAAGAAATCTCAATTAGATGAGTAATGAAGTTTATACTTAGCTCTGAATTGGGGAGACTGGCTAAGTGGCTGAAGATTCTAGATTACGATTCCTATTGTTTTAAAGGTAGCAATACAGCTCTTATCTCTAGAGCGATTAAAGAGAGTAGAACAGTTCTTAGTTCTAAATCCTCTGTTTATTTTAATCCTAAAGTAAATATTTTTATAGTTAAGTCTCAAAATTTAAAAGCTCAGCTTAAGGAGCTTAGAGATAACTTTAGCTTAGAGATGGATAGTGCAAAAATGTTTTCACGGTGTATCAAGTGCAATATAGAGCTTAAAGTATTGAACAGAGAAGAGGCTAGAGGGAAGATTCCTCAGGGGGTTTATAATAGCGGTTTAGCTATCTATAAGTGTCCTAAATGTAAGAAGCTTTATTGGTATGGTAGCCATAAGGAGTTAGCCAAGAGGTATTTAAAATTGTTTTCAGGATAACTCTTCTTGTTTTGTTTCTTTTTTTGTGATATAAAGACAAAACTTAATAAATGGTAGCTTGAAAAGATAACGTATAATAAGGGAGTATGCTATGCCTGAGTTGCCGGAAGTTGAGACAATACGTAGAGAACTAAGAAGCTTGGTTCAGAAAAAAAAGATAAAGAGCTTTGAAGTTAAAGACAAGATTTTTCTCAAAAAACCTAAGACAACCTCTTCTTGGAAAAAGATCATCTCTTCTAAAATAAAAGATGTAGACAGAGAAGGTAAATTTCTGATTTTTAAACTTAGCAATGGGTTGAAAATAGTAGTTCACCTTAGAATGACAGGCCAGATAATATATGGTAATAATGATGATGCCAAGGTAAAAATAGTATTTTCAGATTCAAGTGCTCTTAGTTATTATGACAGAAGAAGATTTGGTGAGTGGTATTTAGTGAAAGACAAGAAAGACATACCATTACTTGGGGCAATAGGTATTGATCCTATAGGTGAAGAGTTTACGCCTGAAGTTTTAAGTGAAATATTAAAGAATAGAAATACTAAAATTTACAATCTTCTTTTAGACCAAAAAGTTATATCTGGAATAGGTAATATATACGTTAATGAGATATTGTATCGTTCCAAAATAAGTCCATTTAGAAAGACAAGTGATATTACTGAGCCTGAGAGTAGAGAGCTGTATTTTGCTATAAGAGATATACTTCTGAAAGCTCTTAAAGCTCGAGGTTCTTCGATAGATACTTATTTGGATATCTGGGGTAATCCGGGTAAGTATGCCTATCAACATCTTGTTTACGGAAAAGATGGTCATTTCTGTGAACATTGCCCTAATAAGATCATGAAGAGCAAGATGAGCTCTAGATCTATTTATTATTGTCCGGGATGTCAACAGTAATTAAAGATTTTAGAAGAGTAAAAGTACTTTCTAATTCTGAAGTTTATCCTGGTTATTTTCTGCTATCTTTCGAAACTCCAGAAGTTATTGTTGTTAGACCGGGTCAGTTTCTTCAACTGCGATTAGTTGATAAAGGTCAGTTCTTGAGAAGACCTTTTGGGATTTTTGATCAAAGAGATAAGAGCATTGATATTCTTTATAAGGTAAGAGGTGATATAACAGCCAAGATGAGTGTTCTTAAGGCAGAAGATTCTTTAGATATAATATGTCCACTCGGCAATGGATTTAAAGAACAAAATAAGAAAGATTTAGTTATTGTAAGTGGCGGTACAGGTTTTGCTCCACTCAATTTTTTAGCAAAACATTTATCTTCTAAAGAAGGTTTATTTATAATTGGAAGCGCAGGATCTGAGAGTAAGAGTTTTGCTAAGTTAGTAAAATCTTTAGACCTAGATATTTTAATTGTATCTGAAGATGGTAGCGTAGGAGAGCAAGGAATGGTAACTGATTACTTGGTTGATAATATCAGCTCTAATTCCATTATTTATTCAGCTGGTCCGCTTGAGATGTTAAAGAACGTATATAAAATAGCTAAAGATAAAAAAGCCGAAACTCAATTCTCTTTTGAGTCGCATTTTGCTTGCGGTATGGGGTTTTGCTGGGGGTGTGCACTAAAGACAAAAAATGGGACGGTAAGAGTATGCAGTGAAGGCCCGGTGTTTAATGGAGAGGATGTTTTATGGGAAGAGCTATGATTTCAGTTGAGCTTGGGTCATTAAAGTTCAAGAGTCCTGTAATTTTATCTTCAGGTTGTGTGGAGTATAACGATTCAGTCAAAGATTTAATTCCATTTAATAGCATAGGGGCTATTATAACAAAAACAGTCACTCTTAAAGAGTGCCTCGGTAATCCTACGCCTAGGACATTTGAGGTAGATTCCGGCTTGATTAACTCTATAGGGTTACAGAATAAAGGTGTAGATGATTATGTAGTTAGGGTTTTGCCAAAACTAAGAGACTCGATTGATTGTCATATAATCTCTAGTATATCTGGGTTTACTATTGAAGAGTTTGCAAAGATTGCTGCTATCATAGACAGAGAGAGTGCTGTCTCTGCTATTGAGGTCAATATATCATGCCCTAACCTTGAAAAGAATAGCGAAGATGGATCAGGAATATTTGCTCAAGATGATTATATGAGCTATGGTGTTATTAAGGCTGTTAAAGAGTCAACATCTAAGCTTATAGTGGCTAAGCTCTCTCCAGATGTTACAGACATACGTTCTGTTGCCCAGGCTGTATCTGATGCTGGAGCTGATGCTGTAACAGTTGCAAATACATACTCGGCTATGGCGGTAGATATATACACAGCTAAACCTAGGTTGGCTAATGTTTCAGGTGGTTTAAGTGGCCCGGCTATTAAGCCTCTAACATTAAAGAGAGTTTGGGATATATATAATACTATAGACTTACCAATCATTGCCTCTGGTGGTATTATAGATTATAAGGATGGTTTGGAGTATATTATTGCAGGGGCTACTCTTTTGAGTGTAGGTACTACTAATTTTATAAATCCTACTGCATCATTAGAGATTGCAAAAGGGATAGAGAACTATCTTGAAGAGAGAGATATTAAGTATAAAGATTTAATAGGGAGTCTTAAAATTGGATAAAAGAGAGAAGGTAATAGTTGCTCTTGACTTGGATAAGATAGATGATTTAGATCGCTATCTTGAGATGTTAGCACCCTATGTTAAGACTTTCAAAATAGGTCCTCGTCTATTTATTCCTTACGGGAAGAGAGTGATAGATATCATAAAGAGTTATGGATCAGATGTATTTTTAGATCTTAAGTTGCACGATATTCCAACTCAGGTTGCAGAGAGTGTTAAAAAAATAGCTGACTTAGGGGTGGATATGTTTACTATTCATGCTTTTGGTGGAAGCAACATGATTGAAAGCTCAAGAAAAGCACTAAATGGCTTTAAAGATGTAGATAGGCCG
>CAYRCW010000039.1:0-9068 GCA_964422895.1 uncultured Planctomycetia bacterium
TGAGTACAGTCAACAATATTGCTTGTTTTTAAGATGCTTAGATGCTGAGATATGTTCGGTTGCTTCATTTTAGTTAATCTTTCTATATCGTTGACACACTTCTTATCTCTTAACAGCTCCACAACTATCATAGTACGGGTTGGATGAGAAAGCGCATTAAAAAAGTTAGCTAATTTTTTGTGATCTAAAGCATTCATTTTTCCCTCCTTATCATATCATTATATTCGCATATCTTTATATCACATTAAAGGATCTTGTCAAGTAGTTTTTAGATAATGCAGATATTATAGCTATGTAAGGTGTTTTATTAGAAGAAGATCTCTTATTTAGTGTTCCGTGCACCTGGTAGAACAGCTTCTGTTACTTTTGGTAGACATCCAAAAATATCCTTATATATTTCGTTATATCTATCCTTGCCTCCAATTAAATCAAATGTCAAAGGCATAACTTGCTTTGCTTTCTCACTCATTTTATGGGAGATATTTTGAATATCCCACTGTGCATGAGTATCTTCTCTTAATCGTGAAATATGATATAATTCACGCGCATTAACCCGTATTAATGCACGTTTTCGGTGGGCATTAGTCAAAATATAGGATGCAGCTAACGGGCTTTCTCTTTTTATCTTTTCATAAACATCATTTGTTTCATCAACTATTTTTTGAAAATACTTATCCATATCGATCTCTCTTATCGACTCAGGTATTGTTAATCCTAATCCTATGTCATAAGATTGTGCTGTGATTGTTGACATGCGATGCCGCTTAAGTTGCCCGAAGCAGGCAGCAGACAATATAATATTAAAAGAAAGATTTACATATTCAAATTCACGCGGCATAGAATCGTAGAATTGCATATTCTGCCAGGCTGTTTTGAAAACTTCTTTCTGTGCCTCTATAGATTGTTTTTCCATTAATAACCGGCATTCTTTATAAGGTAAATCTGAAGCTACATGCAGAAGACTGGCTGCAATAATTTGATCTCCGTTTTTTGTAAACTCTACTAATTGAACCTCGTCTTTGCTGTTCACTTCTGTAGATTGAGATCTGGACTCAGTCATCTTCTTAGCAAGTTTTTTAAGATTGGGATAAGTTTTACTATCTAAATCGCTGGCTTCATGAAAAATAATAACAGATGGAGCTATATTAGCAACAGACTCATATATGGCTTGGCCAAGTTGACGAATCTCAGCTAAAGGATGAGATGCAAATCTTCTAAGTAAAAGTTCTAAGTTGCGAGCATTTATCGTCTCTCCAACCTGAGATTCTGTTGCTAAAGCTGTAATATAACGGGCATCTTCTTTGGCCCAGCCTTCAAGAAGATTATGATTTTTTGGGTTTTTAGCAAGATCAGCATGTTTTTTAAAAACATGTTCTTTAAGTTTTTCAAAGAGCTTAGAGTAAGCAGCATTCTGCTTATGGATCATATCAACAAATAGGCTCTCTAGAGGTCCCTGCTTAATCTCTTCAGGAATAACAAAATCATTTTCAAGCGTAATATATCTCTGAGATTTCTCTGTATAAGAACATAGCCGGAATTTCTCTAGCTCTTCCATAGCAAAGCGCGAAACACCTAAAATATCTAGATTGAATATAGCATGTTCAGCTACGGAATGATGCCCCATCTTAAAT
This sequence comes from uncultured Planctomycetia bacterium, assembly GCA_964422895.1. GTDB lineage: Bacteria > Omnitrophota > Gorgyraeia > Kaelpiales > Kaelpiaceae > Kaelpia. The sequence goes on from CAYRCW010000039.1 coordinate 1,632, forward strand.
ATAATAGATGAATTAGAACGTCTAGCTCGTTCAACCTCTCCTCTAGCATCTACTCTTATCTCATTAATTGGGCGAGGATCCCGGCTTATACGGGCATAGGCTGCAGAGAGCACTTCAGGCGTTAGATCTTTACGCTGCTCTTCATCTTTACCTATTTTGCTTAAGATCCCTGCATCTACATTATAGCCGGCTAAATAGACTTTCATAACAGACTCTCCTTTTTTTGCTATATATTATTTAAAATAATTTAATTGTCTTAAAATCTATCTTCTACAATTTAATTAATATCTCTACTATTGAACTATTATAACAAAAGAGATGCTCAGAGTAAAATAGGCTGACTATAGAGTAGTGTAGGTCTCTTAATGCCTAAACGTATGAAGGAGATGCCTCTTATATTATTAGTTGCTTAATCAATAATGGTCGGTTTAAAGTTTTTATCAAGCCACAATGCAAATACTCTCTTTAAGTCTAATCGCCATGAAGAGACAATATCTATAGAATTTAATAACTGTTTTATTTGAATTTCTTTACTCTCAGGATTAGCTGCGCAGTCATAATGACCTACGATAATAACTGTATCTGAATCATGTTTCTTTATAGATGTTTTTATTTTCTCTCTTAAAGATTTAATGATGTCTAGATCTTTATTTTCTGACAATATTTTATTGGGACCAGGCTCCGTAATCATATCTATATAATCAACAGATAAGCTATTTTTTAAATACTTTATAACTGGTATTTGAATGCGCCCATCAATGCAATTTATAGCGGTAGCAAATTTTTTGTTCATCTTTGCTCTCTTTCTGTACTATCTTAGATAAAATTTAATATTATTTAAATCGTTCTTTACGACTTGTCCGTTTTCGATCTACTTCTGTTAGGCTTGATTTTCGGAGTCTAATATTTTTGGGTGTTACCTCAACCAGTTCATCATCTTTAATGAATTCAAGAGCAAATTCAAGTGTCATCTGGCGTGGAGGTATAAGTGCTATTGCATCGTCTTTTCCAGAAGCCCGCATATTGGTAAGTTTCTTTCCGCGCAAAGCATTTACAACAAGATCAGCTCCTTTGTTGTTTACTCCGAGTATCATGCCTTCATATAGCTTATCTCCTGGGTCAATAAATATTTCACCGCGTGCCTGAAGGTTAAAAAGCGCATATGCTACTGCATCACCGTTGCCATGAGAGATAAGGACCCCACTTTGGCGGCTAGGCATGACCCCTTTATATGTCTGATATTCAAGGAAATTTTGGTACATGATACCACTACCTCGGGTCATCACTAAAAACTCGCTCCTGAAGCCAATTAAGGCTCTTGATGCGATGATAAACTCCATACGGATAGCACCTAAAGATGTTGTCTTCAGCTCGTTCATTTGAGCTTTTCGAATTCCAAGCGCTTGCATTACTGATCCTTGATATTCTTTTTCAAGCTCAATTACTACCTCTTCAACAGGTTCGAGTACTTGCTTACCCATCTTCTTTAAGATAACCTCAGGTCTTGAGACCTCTACCTCGTAACCTTCACGGCGCATCGTCTCGATTAATATTTCAAGATGCAACTCACCTCGTCCTGAGACTTTCAACCTCTCAGTTCCAGGTACCTCTTCAACTTTGATGCCAACATTGATCATGGCTTCATGCTCAAGGCGTTCTCTTATATGTCGCGACGTTAAGAACCTCCCCCCATCTTTACCTGAGAGAGGGCTTGTGTTATGTGAAAAATTCATAGATATAGTAGGCTCATCTATCTTAATAGTTGGTAATCCCTTTGGGTTATCTATAGATGCAAGAGTCTCTCCAACCTCTACGTCTTCTATCCCAGATATAGATATAATATCTCCGGCTATGGCTTTATCTGCATCAATGCGGGTTAATCCGCGGTATTTCATAATCTTAGTTGCTTTACCTTTTGCGATAGAACCATCGCGTTTTACAAGTGCTAAAGGTTCTCCAAGCGAAATAGAACCGTGAAATATTCTTCCTATCGCTATTCTTCCCACATAAGAGTCATAGTCAAGCATTGTAACTAACATCTGAAATGGTAATTCAGGGTCAGCTATTGGGGGTAATACTCTATGTAGTATTGTCTCAAGGAGGGGTTTCATGGAGTCTCTAGGTTCATCAAGGTCGAGTGTTGCGTAGCCGTCTTTACCTGAGGCATAGACAATCGGAAAATCAAGCTGTTCGTCAGTCGCATTCAGCTCACAGAAGAGGTCAAATGTCATATTAGCTACTTCATCTGGGCGAGCATTGGGACGGTCAAGCTTATTTATCACAAGTATAGGCTTTAGGTGCAGCTCTAGAGATTTCTTTAGTACAAATTTTGTCTGTGGCATAGGCCCTTCACAAGCATCAACTAATAGAAGTACACCATCGACCATCTTAAGTATACGCTCAACTTCGCTACCGAAGTCAGCATGACCAGGAGTGTCAACAAGGTTAAATTGAACCCCCTTGTAATTTAGAGATGCATTCTTAGATAGAATAGTTATGCCTCTCTCTTTCTCGAGAGGATTTGAGTCCATTATAGTTACTTCGCCATCTTTAAAATCATAGGCTCCGGTATATTTTAATAGTGCATCGATTAAGGTAGTCTTACCGTGATCAACGTGTGCTATTATCGCTAGATTTCTTAGATCTTTTCTTCTTCTCTGGTTTGACATCTTTTTTTATCTCCTCTATTCTGTTTTTAAACGATTTTTGGAATTGATAGACTCTATCGTCAAATATAATATCACTTTTGCCTATAGGACTCTTAAGTGTTATCCCTCTAAGAGTTCTGCAGCGACTCAGCGCTACATAGGTTTGGCCATGAGTGAAGGCTCCAAAACCCATATCTATAATAACATTATCAAAAGTTTGGCCCTGGCTCTTGTGTATGGTTATAGCCCAGGCTAATTTGATTGGATGTTGCTTAAATGAGCCTACAACTTCTTCTTCTATCTTATCTTCTAAAGTATTGTATTTATATTCTATCTTCTCCCATGATACTTTAGGTATGCTGTGAACCTCTCCGTCTATAGCTACCTTTATAGTATCTCTAGTTAAGCTTACTACTTCAGCAATAGTTCCATTAACCCATCGCTTTAGAGAGTCATTTCTAACCAGCATTATCTGAGCACCTTTTCTAAGTCTTAATTCAATTTCAACAGGAGAAGATGACTCTTTAAATTTTGAGCTTACTTCTGCGGTATAATTGTATTCTTTAGAAGAGAGCTTATTTAGATGGTTTGTATTTATATTCCTTGCTTGATTGTTTGTAGTTGTAAGAGTTACTATGCCAATAGATTTAGATTCTTTAGTATAATCCAAACGACTGTTTAAAAAATTAAGGTCACTCTTGTTGACGTTTTTTACGCGTATCTTATTTAATAACTCTATAAAATCATTATCTTTCTGTCTGTAAATCTTATTTAGTTCAATATACTCCAGGTCTATCTCTTTAAATATATTTGCACTAAAGAAATAAGGGCTCTCATAGATGCTGTCCATGAGCTCTCGAGCTTCAGTTTCAACTACTGGTGGAAGCTGGAAGAGATCTCCAAATATTACAAGCTGAGCACCGCCAAAAGGGATATCTTTAGATCTATTCAACCTTAAGGAGTAGTCAATAGCATCTAGTAAGTCTGCTCTGAGCATAGATGCCTCATCTATTACAATTGTATCGACACTTTTGATCAGATTCTTATTGCGCAATCTTTTGATGTGCTGTTTTTGAATAAGCCTAGGTGGAAATCTAAAGAAAGAGTGTATCGTCTGCCCTCTTATTTTTATGGCTGATACCCCTGTTGGTGCCAGTACTATCACTTGTTTAGTAGTATTAGCTTTAAAATATTCTAATAGGGTAGATTTACCGGTCCCGGCTTTGCCTGTTATAAAGATATGCTTATCAGTGTTCTCCATAGCACTGAAAGCTTTTTTGAACTCTCTATTGTAATCAAAGTCAGCTGGGATTTGAATCTCTCTCTCTAGAGTTATCTTCATAAGGAAGGACCTACCTATTTCTCTTTGCTTTAGAGCTACTGCTTGGCTTGTAGCTTTTATAACGTTTTGCTTTCTTATCTTGAGTTGCGATGTTGGCTTTTTTAGTTGTCTTAACCCTTATTTTTTCGCCTTTAACGATTGTTCCATTGAGCTCTTTTATAGCTCTAATTGCCTCTTCTTTATTAGGCATATCGACAAAGCCAAACCCTTTAGACTCTTCTGTTGCTCCATCAACAACTATGTTGAACGATGTTAGCTTGCCAAACGGTAAAAACAGTCTTTTAAGTTCAACTTCGTTTGTATCTCGTGATAAGTCTCTAATTAATATATTCATTTAGTTTTACTCTATCTCTTTGGATTCAGCATCTACTATATTACGTTCTTTAAACCTATTGTTCTTATTTTTCTTATAGAGGTTGTCTCTATTTTTATTAAGACCGATAAAGAAGTATACTATTCTAGATATAAAGCGAAAAAAGATATATATTAAAAGTATTCTTAATAAAAAATAAAACATGTCTATACATACTGCGTTCTTACAGTACCTCTGTGATTATACTATCCTAGAGTTAAAATACCAAGAGAAAGATCTCTATATTCTAATGGTTTTGTGTATTCTATAGTCAATTCAATATTGTTTATTCAACAATATGAGAGATGACTAATACTTTTACCTCTGGATTGTCAGGATCGTTAGATTTAATAGTAAAATATTTCTTATCTATTCCTGGATTTTTAAACTCACTATTACAAGAGATGGTTATCTCTGACTGTTCATTGGGAGCTATTACCCAAGAGGATAATTCTACCATACTATAGCCACAACAAGATCTAACACCTTTAATAGATAGGTCCTTTTCTCCAGTGTTGGTGATAAGGAAGATTTTTTCGCTTATCGAACCTATCTTAATCTGACCAAAGTCCCAAGGAGCGTTCAGTACCTCTATAGTGGGTCTACTCTCTGCAAATAAAGGAACAGTAAGTAATAAAAGTAATAAAAAGATTGATCTTGCTTGAATATTTTGCATATTCTATATTGTTCTATCATCTTATCTCAATCACAGAGACAGGGCTTCCGCTTACTTTAATAGTCTCTGCTATAGAGTCAGAGTTGCATTCTGCTCCTGATGAGTCTTTAACCTCAAGTATTACTCTGTATGCACCAGACTTATCGTAGGCATGAGATACTTTAGCTCCCTGAGCCTGAGTACCATCTCCTAGATACCAAGTATAGCTTAGGCTATCCCCGTCGGCATCAAAAGAACCTGAACCATCAAATTTCTGTTCCATACCTACACAACAGAGTTTTGTCATAGCTATATTTGCAACTGGTGGAGTATTTATATCCACCATAGTAGATGTCGAAGCAGAAGAACATTCAGATTGGTTACCGTCATCTACTCTTACTGATACTACATAAGATCCACCCTCTTTGTAAGTATGGATCACTCTGGAAGAGGCTCGTTCTTCAGTCACTCCATCTCCAAAATCCCATATATATGCTAGGTTATCTCCGTCAGCATCAAAAGAACCTGAAGCGTCAAATAGTATATCTTTATCTATGCAACTATCGCTGACCTTAGATAGACTTACCGAAGGTCTGGAGTTTACGCTTACAAATGCAACATCCATATCACTAGAGCATTCTGTATCCATATTGTCATTTACAGCAAGAGTTACCGGATATTGACCGCCCTCTTTATAACTATGGCTAGCTCTAATCCCAGTTGCTTCGCTACCATCTCCAAAATCCCATTTATAACTTAAGTTCTCTCCAGATTCTGTCTTAGATTTTGAACCATCAAAACTTATAGTCTTGCCTATGCATGCGTTCTTATCTTTTCCGGCATCAGCAAGCGGTGTCTTATTTAACTGCACTGTAATAGTATCCGAAGACTTGCTACATGAGAGTCCAAGGTTATTATCTACGACAAGGGTTACAATATATATTCCGCTTCTGCTATATTTATGCTCTATCTTCTCTCCGGTTGAGATAGTGCCATCTCCTAAGCTCCAGGTGTAAGTTAGAGGTAATCCATCAGGATTTTTTGAACCGGAACCATCTAAAGTTATAAAGTATTCTTCATCTAGAGATTTAAGGCATAAGTTTATATCGTAACCGGCATTGGCTTTAGGTGAAGTGTAGACTTGAATGGTTTTAGTTATCTTGTCAATGCTACATGGCGTGTTCTCATTATCATCTACGATTAGAGTTACGCTATAAGTTCCACTTTTACTATAGGTATGACTTAATTTTTTACCGTTATCGCGAGACCCATCGCCAAAATTCCAATTATATGTTAGATTACTAGGATTATCGTCACTTGTCTTAGATCCATCAAAATAGACAGTATCTGATAAACATACAATATCAGATGCATCGAAAGCTGCTATTGGAGGGGTATTTACCGAGATACTCTGATAAGTTGTTGAACTATCACATGGAAGTCCAGAATCATTACTGACTGTAAGAGAGACTTGGTATTCACCGCCTTTCTGGTATATATGGGTTACAACAGGATCATTGCTAGTAATACCATCACCAAAGTCCCAAAGGAAGTTAAGATCTCCTTTGTCAGGGTCGTATGACTTAGTAGCATCGAAAGTAAATTTATTACATTGAGTTTTCTTTTCTAATGCAGGTTTTGGTTTAAACTTTATAGGTTCTATTTTTCTTATCGGCTGTACAACCTCTATTATCTTTTTGGGGGTATCTTTCTTGAAATATATAGGTATAGTTTTACCATTGTCTGCCTTCATCTGTAAGGCCATATTTGAGTATCTCTGACTACCTTTTTTAATAGTATAGACCATGTTGCCTCCAATAGATGCTACTGGGACTACTGTTTGACGCCACTGGCCGCTTCTAGAGCTAGCTATCTTGTAACCTCTCTTCCTCTTATCTTGAGCAAGAGTACTGCTGCCACCATCAGCATCAAGGTCATAGTTTTCGACTATTACATTGCTTGTTCCAGCCGGTATGTAAGGGTAGAAGAACATCTCTCTGCCCTCTTTTGAATTAAGGCGTATTTTGACCTTCTCCGAGTAGCTTTCAGCACTCTCTGGAGATATCCGTACTTTAAAGAGATTCTGATCATCTCCTCTTATTCCTGTAGCAATAAGTCGGAAACGATAGTAATTTCCTATTTTTTCGCCTTGACTCTTGTCGTATGGCCCGAATCTATACCATTCTCTATCCCACTCTGGCGATAGATTGAGCTCAACTGAATCAAGAAAACTGCTTCCAAATATCTCAAATCTGCATGTTGTATTCCATTCATTTAAAGTCGGCTTGAAGGCTGCCTCATATATAGGTTCCCGCCAGTCAAAGAAATTACCTGTATCAGGGTCATATACATCTATAGTTAGGCTGGATAGTTCATTAGATGGTACATCTATAACTATCTCCATCCTATTATCTTCCGCTCCAACCAAACTATTTCCTTC
>CAYRCW010000040.1:0-8795 GCA_964422895.1 uncultured Planctomycetia bacterium
TTTTTCTATTCTTACTTTCTTTCTTGCTGCAACTTTTTGTTTTTTTTCTTTATTCATTCTTCTCACCTGTAATATTTATACCACATATGCAACGAAATGTCAAATCATGAAAAAAGTTTTATTAAAACAATTAAAAAGTTACACTAAAACATACAAAGTATTGAATTTAAAGGGTTTATACAATTAAGAATTTAGATGAAATATTTATTTGTAAAATTTTCTAACAATCTTTAGTGCTTCTTCCCCATTTTCAACTAAATGAAAAATAGCTAGATCGTTCTTTTCTATCATATCTTCTTTAAACAATTTCTTTTCTATCCACTCTATTGCACCACCCCAAAACTCTTTTGATATGAGTATTACGGGAAGCTTGTCTATTCTTTCAGTTTGAATCAATGCTAAAAATTCAAAAAGTTCATCCAAAGTACCATAGCCACCTGGAAAGACTAGAACAGCTTTAGAATATTTTGCAAACATAACCTTTCTACAGAAGAAATATCTAAACTCAACAGGAGTCTGAACATATTTGTTACATTTTTGTTGGCTGGGAAGCAGTATATTTAATCCTATAGATGGCCCACCTGCTTTAGATGCCCCTTTATTAGCTGCCTCCATTATGCCTGGCCCTGCTCCTGTTATAACGGAATAGCCTTTCTTTGCAAATAGATGTGCAGTGTCCTCAGCCAGCTTATAATATTTGCTTCTTGGTTTTACTCTGGCCGAACCGAAGATAGAGATCCCTTTATTAACTTTAGAGAGAGTCTCGAAACCATCAACAAACTCACTCATTATTCTAAATATTCGCCAAGGGTCTTCGTCTGTAAAATGTTCTCTTACGATATCGTCCATATCTAGCTCCTTTTATAAACTGGGCCCAGATGCTTCTACAGCGTCAATATCTAGCCCTAATAAGAATTCGACATTATTCTTTGCCTTATTCATCTTAGCCATCAACGTTCTCATTGCTTCTTCATTATTGACATCATGCAATACTCTTCTTAAAACCCAGATCCTTTTTAACTCATCAGGATCAAGAAGCAGCTCTTCTCGTCTTGTAGCAGACCTTCTTATATCTATCGCAGGATAGATTCTCTTCTGGAATAGGTTTCTGTCAAGCTGAAGTTCCATATTACCTGTACCTTTAAACTCTTCAAATATAACGTCATCCATTCTACTGCCTGTATCAACGAGTGCAGTTGCAAGTATTGTTAGTGAGCCACCTTTTTCAATATTTCTTGCTGCACCAAAGAACTTTTTAGGTTTTTCTAAAGCTCCTGAATCAATACCACCTGTCAATATCTTTCCGCTATGGGGTGCTACTGTATTATATGCACGAGCTAAACGAGTCATACTATCAAGTAATATTACTACGTTTTTACCGGATTCAACCAATCTTTTAGCTTTTTCCATTACTATCTCTGCAACCTGAATATGGCGTTCTGCCGGTTCATCGAAGGTTGATCCTATTACTTCACCTTTTACAGAGCGCTCCATATCGGTAACTTCTTCGGGTCTCTCCCCTATTAGTAATATAATGGAAATCGCATCAGGGTAATTTGCACTTATAGCATTAGCTATCTTTTGTAATATTACTGTTTTTCCACTATATGGCGGAGCTACTATCAGTCCACGTTGCCCTTTACCTATTGGAGTAACTAAGTCGATTATTCTTGTTGTTATCTCACTTGAATCTGTCTCAAGCAAAAATCTCTCGTTTGGATATAAAGGTATAAGATTGTCAAATGGAATCCTATAGGTGCTATCAGCAGCATTTTGATGGTTTATCGCTTCTACTTTTAAGAGAGCAAAGTACTTTTCTCCATCTTTAGGAGGGCGGACTTGACCGGTTACTGTATCTCCAGTCCTAAGGCTAAATCTTCTTATCTGAGATGGCGAAATATAGATATCATCTGGTGAAGGAAGATAACTATAGTTAGTAGATCTTAAAAACCCAAATCCATCTGGTAAGACTTCAAGTACGCCTCCCCCAGAGACTTCGCCTTCCTTTACTGCGTTTGTCTTTATGATTTTAAATATCAAATCCTGTTTTTTAAGTCCAGATATTCCATTTATGCCTAATTCTCTTGCTAAGCCAAAAAGCTCATTCATGTCTGTATGCTGCATTTGTGCTATATCCATCTTGTTTTTCTTAGGAGAAGTCTTTACTTCTTGTTTCTGCGGTTCTTTCTTTTCAGGTTGTTTAACCTCTTTTACTTTTGATTCTTCTGAGGATTTTTTCAACATTTTCTTCCACCTTCCTTTTTTCTTTAGAATTATTAAATATTACTATGTCTGCCATCTTTTCTTTCTCTTCTATGGGAATAAGATAAGAAGTCCTCTTCTCTGCTTCTTCCCAGCTCATTCTGTTTTTAATTCGTTCCTCTCTTAATTTAGGATCAGCTTTGATAAGTACTATGAAATCAGAATCTTTATTTAGTTTAGATTCAAATAGCAGTGGTGCATCAATTGCATAATAGCTATAATCACTTTCAGTTATTATCTTATCAATTTTTTCCAATATATAGGGATGAGTTATATCAATAAGAGTTTGCCAACTAATCTTATTTTCAAATGTCTTCTCTGCCAGTTTTTTAGAGTCGATACTATTATCTTTAAATAGACTTTTTCCAAAAGATTTTTCAATTAGGGATTTGACCTCATCAAGTTTTAGGATCTCATGGGCTATTACATCCGTATAAACTGGGTAGGCGCTGTGTTTCTCAAACTCTTTCGTGTAGGTAGTCTTTCCTGCCCCTATCTCACCAGTTACAGATATTATAATTTTACCTGATTTAGGCATCTCTTTTCAAGTTTTTTATTATTTTTTTATAAAGAGCCATATACTCTTTAGCTGAATCTTTCCATGAATAATCAAGGCTTAATACTCTCTTTTGAATGCTTCTCCAAGCCCTACGATCTTTATAGGTATTAAGAGCTCTATCTAATGCATCTAGAAGGTTTTTACTCTTGTAATCCTTGAAGAGGAAACCTGTTCCTTTAGTGTTGTCTCTATCGTAATCTACTATAGTATCGGCTAGCCCTCCAGTCTCTCTCCCTAGAGGTATAGTTGCATACCTATAGCTTATAAGTTGACCTAGACCGCATGGCTCAAATTTAGAAGGCATAATAAAAATATCAGCTGCTGCATATATTTCTTTTGCCAAAGTAGAGTCAAAACCTATGGTTACCGAGGTTTTAAGGGTAAAATTTTTAGATATCTCTATTATCTTGTCTTGATATTTCTTCTCTCCTTCACCTAGTATAACTAATTGAATATCTTTTTCACATATTTTATCTATTGATTCGATTATCAGATCCCAGCCTTTCTGATCAGTTAGCCTGCCTATTGCGGCTATTAAAGGTATGTCTCTTCCTATCTCCATATTCATATTTGTTTGAAGATGTTGTTTGTTTATGGGTTTCTTATCTAAAGATTTGATATTGAAGTTTTGAGGTATACTAAGGTCACTCTCTGAGTTCCAATAAGATGTATCTATACCGTTTATTATTCCACAGATATCACTATTGCGTGACCTTAAAACATCTTGAAGCCCAAAACCGTACTCTTCACTCTGTATCTCCTCTGCATATTTAGGACTTACTGTTGTAATAAAATCTGAAAATATAAGACCCCCCTTCATTAAATTTATCTTTTTGTAGTATTCAAGTCCTTGAGCGTTGAATATGTCAGAACTTAACCCTGTTTTATCCCATTGGGAAGATTGGAATATCCCTTGATATGCAAGATTATGGATAGTAAATACACTCTTTGTATCTTTGAAAAATTCATCATCTTTATATATAGTTTTAAGATATACAGGCACCAAAGCTGTCTCCCAATCATTGAGATGTATTATGTCAGGCTTAAAATTCTCTTTCTTAGCTCTATTTAGACTCTCTTTGCAGAAAAAAGCAAATCGCTCCATATTGTCAGGGTAGTCACCGTCAGGTGTAGAATAGATATAGTCTCTCTTATAATAATTTTCATTCTCTATAAAGTAAAGTAAAACAGAATCTTTTAAGAGGGTATGATCTTCTTCTACATCTATGTTTTTATATTTAGGCATCATTACTCTTATGTCTAACCCTAAATCTTTGAGAATTGGCGGAAGAGTTCCTGCTATATCAGCTAGACCGCCTGTTTTGGCGTACGGCGTAACCTCTGTCGATAAAAACAATATATTTAATTTTCTAGACATAGTATTTTAGATCTAATCTTTAAGTTTTAGCCAATTAGATCCTGTTGAGATATTAGTTTTTAATGGGATATTTAAAATAAGCGCGTTCTCCATGCTTTTCTTTATAATATCAGATGCTACCTTTAAATCACTTTTTTTTACTTCATATAAGAGCTCATCATGTATTTGAAGCAAGAGATCTGCATCTACCTCTGCTCTTTTTAGGTTATCTTGAGTCTCCAGCATAACTTTCTTTATGAGATCTGCCGAGCTACCTTGAATAGGTGTATTTATAGCTGCTCTCTCTCCGAATTCACTGATATTTATAATATCTGAATTTATCTCTGGAATATAGCGTATTCTTTTAAAGAGAGTCTCTGTAAGATTAGATTTGCGTGCTTTTTTTATCTCGCGATCTATATATTTTTTAACGCCAGGGTAAAGTTTAAAATAAGAGTCTATAAAATCAGCTGCCTCCTCTATACTTGAGTTCAACTGTTTTGAGAGTCCATAAGGAGATATGCCGTACACTATTCCGAAGTTAACAGCTTTAGCCATAGAGCGCATCTTATTTGTTACATTTTTCTCTGCTACCTCGAACATTAAAGCAGCTGTCTGCCTATGTATATCCTTGTCGTTCTTAAAACCCTCTATTAGGTTCTCATCTCCTGAGAGATGGGCTAAAATCCTTAGTTCAACCTGAGAATAGTCTGCAGATAGGAAAAGATACCCTTCAGAAGCAATGAAAGCGGCTCTTATCTGCTTACCTAAGTCGGAGCGTATTGGAATATTCTGCAAGTTCGGATTAGAGCAACTTAAACGGCCTGTCTGTGTAACGGTTTGATTGAATGAAGTATGTATCTTGCCGTCACTGGATATATTTTTAAGCAGTCCCTCTATATAGGTACTCTTTATTTTGCTTAATTCACGAAATCTAAGTATGTGCTCTGCTATAGGATGAACATTTTTAAGTTTCTTTAATGACTCTTCGTCTGTTGAAGGTCCAGTCTTACCTTTTTTAATAGGTGTCAATCCTAGCTTAACATAGAGTATCTCTCGCAACTGTTTAGGAGAGTTGAGGTTAAACTTTTCTCCAGCTATCTTATAAATATCTTTAGTAATTGATTTTAGATTTTCTTCGTAATCTTTAAGCAGTCTCTCCAAGTACTTACTATCTACGTTTATACCCTTTCTCTCTATCTTTGCAAGTAAGAAGCTCAATGGCTCCTCTATCTCATAGTATAATTTATCAAGATTAAGCCTCTTTAACTCTTTTTTTAGGTGAGGGTAAAGCTCTCTAAGAGCATAGAGGGCTGCAATATCTTTTTTAAGGGTATCGTACCCCTTCTGTTCGGTCTCTATCAAAAGAGCTGACAGCTTGGTAGCGCTCTTAAGATAGTTTAGTACTATTTTAAATAGCTCATATTTCTGCCAAGATGGATTTAATAAATATGAGACTATCTTGATATCGAATCCGGGACTTTTTAATTCTATGTTAGAATCGTCCAATCTTTTTATTAGATTCTTAATTCCATAAGATACTTTATTTATCTTAGGATCTGAAAAAATACTGTTTAAGATCTCTCCATATTTTTCAATTATACTCTGAGGGATAACATATATAGAATCTTTTTTAGATATTAAAATAGAAGTCTCTTCCTCTCCGCTTACGTAAAAACTGAAAAATTTCTCTAGTCTTATCTCTTTCATTAAAGCTAACAGCTCTCTCTCTTCTTTAATCTCCTTATATGCAGGCACCTTAATGGGTGTTACTGACAATAACAGCTCTTTTGTTAGATTGTTGAACTCTAACTCTTCAAGTTTTGGTATCAATTCTTCATAGCAGGGTAAAGTTTTACGCATAGCTTTAAAGTCTACCTTAAGACTAACATCGTCTTTAAGTAAAGTCAGTTCCTTGCTTAAGATAAGCTGTCTCTTATTCTCTCTTATAAGGTTTCTTGTCTTCTCTGGTAAATTGTCTATATTGCTTAATAGCTCTTCTACTGAACCATACTGAGAGATTAAATTTTGAGCTGCTATTTCACCTATACCTGGAATACCAGGAACATTGTCTACCTTATCACCTCTTAAAGCCAGAAAATCTGAAAACATTTTTGGTTTCATAGAGTAAACCTTTTTAATGGTAGCTATATCTAAGTAAATGTCTTTTTTAGGCTCGTAAACCTCCACATTATCGTCTATTGCCTGAATAACATCCTTATCAGAGCTTACTATATAAGATTTTAACCCTTTTTCCGTTCCTCTCTTTGCTAGTGTTACCAACACATCGTCAGCTTCATAGCCCTCTATCTCAAAAGTGGTTATACGATAAGCCTTTAAAACCTCTTTTAATTTTGGAAACTGTCTTATGAGATCATCCGGAGTAGCTTTCCTAGTTGCTTTGTAGTCTTTATAAAGCTTTTTTCTGAAACTTGGTTTTTTATGATCAAATGCAACTGCAATATAATCAGGATCTTTTTCTTTTATTATCTTTCTTAACATGCTCAAGAAGCCATAGATAGCATTTGTTGGAAGTCCTTTAGAATTTGAGAGTCTAGGTAAAGCATAATAGGCTCTATAGAGATAATTGCTGCCATCAATTAAGTAGATTGTCTTAGGGTTCATTTTTAGGCTATGGTGAGAATAAGATTAATTTTGTCTGGGAACAATTTTGATTATCTTCTCTAGTTCTTGCTTTGCTTTTACGTAATCTCCTGATTCAATATAGTCGCTTCCGTTTTTACAGTAAATATTTATTTTGCTTATAATGTATTTTTTTTCTGACTTTCTATAGTTTTTCTGATAATCTTCATTATCTGGGAAGAGAGTTGCTGCTTGTTTTAATTCGGCATAAGCATTTTCATACAAACCTTTCTTAAAATAATAAATTCCTTTCTGGTAGTGTTTTGCTGCTAGTACTTTATTTGTCTCTTTTTGCTCTTGCATTCTGTTTGCTACTTCGCGAGCCAGCACCTTGGCTTCTGTCTCTCTTGCTTGCTCTGGAGCATATTTCCATAGTTTTTGCCAGGCTCTCTTTGTCCAAGAACTATTTTTGCTGCCCAACTCAACCCTTTTTATGAAATGCGGCAAAGCTTTATCTATCTCATTCATACGTTCATACAGCAAAGCAAGGTTCATATGTGCTTCAGCAAATTCAGGGTTTATTTGGATAGCTTTTAAATATGCTTCTTGAGCCTTATTTAGGTATCCTTTCATCTCATATAGTATACCTGTATCATTATGTGGTATAGCATAGAAAGGATCTAAAGCCGCAGCTTTTTTATAGTAAACCAAGGCCATCTCTGTATCTCCAGACTGCTGTGCTTTATAACCTTTTTTCCTATAGTCTCTCGATTCTTTTGCAAAGTCATCGCTGCCTAAAGCCAGGCTAGAGATAAATATGGATAGTACTATCAATACGATACTAGATTTAAAAATTCTCATACTCTATTTCTCCAGGTCAATTGATTCATAGTGCTCTATTCTTTGCTTTGCTTTCCAGGCCCAAGGATCATTCTCTTCTTGGGTTAAATTTATCCGCTGCTTGTAATAGAAAAGAGCCTCATCTCTTTTATTCATTTTCTCATATAATCTTCCTAGATTAAAGTAGGAAGCTAAAAAACCCTTATCTACCTCAATAGCTTTTTTATAGCTATTTTCAGCCAGCCTGTATTCTGCTTGTCGCTCGTATATAACAGCTAGGTCGTTATGTATCTCTGCATTGTAAGGATCAAGGTAGGCCGATTTTTTATAGTAGCTTACAGCTTTAGCTAAATCGTTTTTAGACTGGGCGTCCCTACCTATCTTTTGATAACTTAGAGATTCATCTTTAATAAGAGCATTTGTTTTATAACTTCCACCACACCCAATATTAATCAAAAGAATAGATAGAATTATAGAGATTGATAAAAACTTCATAACTTCTTCAGTTTTGAGTAGGTTAGCATTTTAAAGTTTATCTGTAAAGGCAAAATTCATCTAGAAATATTCTTCCTTCTTTTTCAGTTACATACCTTTCATCAAATACTAAGAGTAGTTCATAAGCTTCCGAGAAATCGGCAGCATTATTAATCTCTTTTAGTGGGACAATTATCCGTCTCCATTCAGATGTTACCCCTTCAATGGTAAAGGATGCAAGCTTACCTTGGATATTTTTGATCTGAATATCAAAAGTTGAAGTATAGCCATGCTCTTTATCGCCTCTTATGTAGAAAGATAGATACTTCCATGGTGTTAGATCTATTCTCTCAAGACGCATCCAAAAACCGTTATATACGGGAGGATTTGGTGAATCAACATCATAATATAAAGATAGACTACAGCCTCGCCCACCATAAACTATTCGGGGGTCAGTTACAAAATCCTCATTACAGAACTGTGTTCTATCCCACTGTGTTCTATTCCAAGAACCATAATCTCCGCTTATAAGGTTTGGCTTCTCGCCTCTATCAAAATCGGCTATCTTTAAATATTCACAGAACAGCTGAGATTGATTAAGCATAACTATCAGGACTAGCAATTGTAATATTCTCTTCATATAAATAGCCCTAGTTTAAAATAGACTGTATCTACATTATCATTTACATTAAAATAATCTGTATATCTATAACCAAAACG
>CAYRCW010000041.1:0-8784 GCA_964422895.1 uncultured Planctomycetia bacterium
TAGATTTATAAAAATATGTGTATAAATACTAAATATGGTATTTTATTATTGACAGAACACTACAGGTTGTATTATCTTAAATTCTTATGAGAAAGGAGGCTCCCATGTCAACAGGTCTTACCCAGAATGCTCTAAAGGTTTTAGAGAGAAGATACTTAACTAAAGATTCAAACGGTAAAGTAGTCGAAACCCCTGAGAAAATGTTTGAAAGAGTAGCCAGCCATATTGCATTGGCCGACAAGAATTACGGTAAGTCTGATAGAGAGGTAAATGCTACAGAACTATCTTTCTATGAAATGATGTCCAATCTCGAATTTATGCCTAACTCGCCGACTTTAATGAATGCCGGTAGGCCTCTAGGCCAACTCAGTGCCTGTTTTGTGCTCCCGATAGAAGACTCTATAGAATCAATTTTTGAGTCACTTAAAGCAGCAGCTTTAATACATAAGAGTGGGGGCGGTACTGGCTTTGATTTTTCGCGCTTACGTCCTAGAAACAGCAGAGTATGTTCTACTGATGGGGTATCATCTGGGCCTATATCTTTTATGAGAGTTTATAATGCAGCAACTCAGGAGATAAAGCAGGGCGGGAGAAGACGCGGAGCAAATATGGGAATATTAAGAGTAGACCATCCTGAAATCATGGAGTTTATAACAGCAAAAGATGATAATAAAGATATAACCAACTTTAATATTTCTATCGCAATCACTGATAAGTTTATAGATGCTTTAGAGAAAGAAGAAGAGTATGAACTGGTAGATCCTCACAATGGTAAAGTTACTCAAAAATTAGAGGCTAAAGAAGTTTTTGAATTAATTGTTAAGCAGGCCTGGAAGAACGGTGAGCCTGGCATAGTATTTATAGATAAGATAAACGAGGATAATCCTACTCCTAATGTAGGTAGGATTGAATCTACAAACCCTTGCGGCGAACAGCCACTTTTGCCTTATGAATCTTGCAACTTAGGAAGTATCAATCTTTCTAAGATGCTGAGAGAGGAGAGCGGAAAGTTAGCTGTTGACTGGGAGAGACTGAGAGTTATTACTCAACGCGGTGTCCATTTCTTAGACAATGTTATAGACAGGAACCAGTTCCCTCTTCCTGCTATTGAGAAGCAGACAAAACATACGCGAAAGATAGGGCTTGGTGTTATGGGTTGGGCCGACATGCTTATAAAGCTTGGTATAGGCTATAACTCTGAAGCTGCAGTTGAACTTGCTGAAGAGGTAATGGGTTTTATATTAAATGAAGCTATGGTCAAATCACAAGAATTAGCTCAAGAGAGAGGTGTATTTCCTGCCTATGAAGGTAGTACTTGGGATAAGAAGAAGATCAAGATAAGAAATGCAACTCTTACAACCATTGCTCCTACGGGGACAATAAGTATTATATCGGACTGTTCATCAGGGATTGAACCGCTCTTTGCCTTAGTCTATACAAGGCATGTTATGGATAACGATAGACTTCTTAAAGTTAATCCAGATTTTGAGAGAGCCTTAGAAGAGAGAGAGCTTTACTCTAATGAGCTTGTAGAAGAGATTGCTGCTGAAGGTAGTTGTAGTCACTCTGATGATATACCAGAAGATTTAAAACGCACCTTTGTTACAGCGCATGACGTAGCTCCGGAGTGGCACATAAGGATGCAGGCTGCTTTCCAGAAGTTTGTACATAATGCAACATCAAAGACAATAAACTTTCCTAACTCTGCTACGGTGGAAGAGGTGAAAGAGACGTATCTCTTAGCCTATAAATTAGGCTGTAAAGGCACGACTATCTATAGAGACAAGAGTCGTGAAGAACAGGTTTTAAATATAGGAGATACGACATCTGAGCCTAGTACGCAAGAGATTCCGGATAATATGCAGGTTGTATTTAAGCCGCGCCCGCGCCCTAAGGTTTTAAGAGGAACTACTACCAATGTCTTAACAGGCTGTGGCACTCTCTATGTAACTATAAATGAAGATGAAGAAGGAAATATATTTGAAGTCTTTATGCAGATGGGTAAGTCTGGAGGCTGTGCAGCATCTCAGCTTGAGGCTATAGGAAGGCTTATATCTACATCGATAAGAGCTGGAGTTGATCCTGAAGCCATTATAAGGCAGCTCAAAGGTATCAGATGTCCATCTCCATCTTGGGAGAAAGGCGGTACAAGGATATTCTCTTGTGCTGATGCTATAGCCAGAGTAGTTGAAGATAGAATTAGAGAGAAAGAGACTCAAGAAAATATTAGCGGCACAGAAAAAGTTAAAGTTTCTGTTAGGGCTAAAGGTAGGAATGTTGTAGGTGTTTGCCCCGATTGCGGTAGCTCTCTTGCTCATGAAGAAGGCTGTCTTAAATGTATGAGTTGCGGGTATTCTAAGTGCTAAATTTTTAAAGAGAGAGTTTTATGCTTAAATCAGATAGATGGATAATTGATCAGGCAAGCAGTAGTCGTATGATTGAGCCTTTCTCAGAGTCTCAGGTAAGAGAAGGTATAAGCTTTGGCACTTCAAGCTACGGCTATGATTTTAGGCTCAGCAGGGAGTTCAAGACTTTAAAGGAATCTTTTAAAGAACCCATAGATCCTAAGAATTTCCCCAAAGAATCTTTTATTAATATAGAATCTGACTCTTTAGTGATTCCGGCAAAAAGTTTTATTCTGGGGCGCTCTTTAGAGTATTTTCGAATTCCACGCAATGTCTTAACAGTATGTTTTGGAAAATCGTCCTATGCTCGCTGTGGCATAGTTATCAACGTTACTCCTTTTGAGCCGGAGTGGGAAGGATATGCTACGCTTTCTATTATCAATGCTTCTCAGAACGAGGTTAAGGTCTATGCAGACGAGGGTATAGCCCAACTGCTCTTTCTTGAGGCAGATGAAGGGTGCATAACCTCTTATCAGGATAAGAAAGGCAAGTATCAGGCTCAGAAGGAGATTACCCTACCCAAAATCTAAATCTTTTAAGCTTGACAGTCGTTGAATACGGACTAACATATTGTGTTAATATATATTTAGTATTACAGGAGGCGGTAAAGTATGAAAATAAGTGAGTTATTAGATCCAAATCTTATAAAGTTAGATATAGAGTCTCAAGATAAGAGAGATACTCTCAAAGAGATGGTTGGTCTTATGGAAGGCTGTAGCCAGATTGAGGATTTAAAGCTGTTCTTAGATGATGTTTATGCACGGGAAAAATTAGGTTCTACTGGTATAGGTGAAGGCATTGCGTTACCTCATGCTAGAAGCAAAGGAGTAAAAAATCTTATCATATCTTTTGGAAGATCTCTTCACGGAGTAGATTTTGATGCTTTAGATTCAAACCCAGCACATCTTATTTTCTTGATCGGCACACCTAAAGAGGATGTAGGTAATTACCTTAAGACCCTTGCCCAGCTTAGTAGATTACTTAAGAAAGAGTATCTAAGGAAGAAACTTCTTTTAGCTGAATCTAAAGAAGATATATTGAATATATTCAAAGAAGTCGAAGAGTAGATTAGTTAGATGAGTAAATTTTTCGTCCTTCACGGGCATTTCTACCAACCTCCTAGAGAAGATCCTTGGTGGATGAGCATATCTCGTCAGGATTCTGCTTATCCTAGTCATGATTGGAATGATAAGATCTATTGGGAATGTTATCTACCTAATGCAACTGCTAGGATATTTGATCGAGATAGCAAAATAATCCAAATGATAAATAATTATTCCTACATAAATTTTGATTTTGGTCCTACACTTCTTCTCTGGCTAAGAGAAAAACATCCTGAATTTATAGAACTTATAAAAGCAGCTGATTTAAAAAGCATAGAGCAGAACAATGGACATGGGAATGCTATCGCACAACCTTATAATCATATGATTATGCCTCTTGCTAATGATAAGGACAAAGATACTCAACTATTTTGGGGTCTTAGATTTTTTGAGCATATTTTTAATCGTAAGAGCGAAGGTGTCTGGCTGCCGGAAACAGCTTGCAACCATGATACGCTGAAGCATCTTAAGAATCATGATATAAAGTATACTATACTTGCTCCTAATCAAGTGGAGAAGGTAAGAAAGATAGGTAGAGAAGAGTGGCAGGATGTCTCAGATGGATCTGTAGACGTAGGCGTATCTTACAGGATATTTTTAGATAAAGATAAAACCGATTATATAGATTGTTTTTTTTATCAAGGTGATATATCTCATGCAATATCTTTTCAGCATATAATGTATAGTGCTCAATCCTGTGCTCAGAGAATATCATCTTCTTATAGTGCCAACAAGCTACTCTCTTTAGCAACAGACGGAGAGACCTTTGGGCACCACCATCCTTTTAGCGAGATGGGTCTTGCCTATCTTATGAAATATGAGCTATCTTCAGAAAATCTGGAGTCAGTAAATTATGGCAAGTTTTTAGAAGATAATCCACCAAAGCATGAAGCTTTTATAAAAGAGGGCGAGAATGGACTAGGGACGTCTTGGAGCTGTCCTCATGGGGTTAAGCGTTGGTATGATGATTGTGGATGTAGAACTGTAAACAAGCCTGGCTGGAATCAAAGTTGGAGGAAACCTTTAAGAGATGCTTTAGATTGGCTTAGAGACGAGATAGACAAGATATTTATCTCTAAAGGTGGTGAGGTTTTAAATGATCCTTGGGAGGCTAGGAATGATTTTATTCAAGTACTTATAGCTCCTAGTGGTGAGGTTTTAGATGATTTCTTAGATAGACATTGCAAGGATAGAGAGAGGGCTTCTAGCGCTCTTAAGCTGTTAGATATGGAGCATATGAGAATGCTTTATTATACAAGCTGTGGCTGGTTTTTTGACGAGATATCTGGTATTGAGCCTGTACAGAACTTAAGATATGCAGCCAGAGCAATAGAGTTAGCCAGAGAAGAGTCAGGAGTTGATTTAGAGGCTGGTTTTTTAGAGAGACTAGAATTAGCTAAGAGCAATTTAGATGAATTTGGGAATGGAAGGGTTGTTTACGAGAGGCTTGTTAAGTCTCAAATTCAAAGTTGGGATAACTATCTGTCAAGTTATCTTATAAAGAGTTCTTTTTTTGATGATAAATCTGATTTTTATAAATTTAAGATAGAAGAGCATGATAAGCAGAAGATTACTCAGGGAGATAGTGAATTAGAATTTGGGTCTCTCACTATAATAGATAAGATATCTTTAGATAAATCGAAGAAGATATATATTTTACTTAAGAAAAGAGAGGATGATAGAGAATGCTTCCTAAGAGATTTTGAAGAAGAAGTATATAAAGAGATAGAGACAAGATTTCAAGATGGGGTTTGGATATCAGATAAGAGAAGACTAAAAGAACTGCTGAATCATTTTTTCCCTAATGGCTGTTATAAAGTAAAAGATATCTATTCTGAAGAGCAGGAGAGAATATTAGAATATATTTTTAGAGACAAGAAAGAAAATATCTTTAATATTCTAGGGGATATTTGGGAGAACAATGTTGAACTGATGGAGGAGTATAGAGATATAGGCCTATTATTGCCTTACGAGATGCATCTTTTGGGTGCAAGCATTGTCCATAATCAGATAAAAGAGATTCTAGAGCTGTTTAAAGATAGCCGTGATCTAAAAAAGATTGATGAGCTTAAAAGGCTATTTGTCAAAATAGATAAGATGCGCCTTGATATGGACATGAATGAAGTGAGTAGAATAGTTACAGATATAACATCCGAGATGTCGGCAGAGATTTTAAGAGACCCCACCACAGAACTTGTAACAACATTAAAAAGCTTTCATCAAGAGATGCTTAACTTAAAGATTGACTATTATAGATACATTGTACAAAATAATATAACGGCTCTTATTAGAAGTAATTTCGAATTAACTCCCGAGCTTAAAGAGTTAGCTGATGTCTATGATATTAATTGGGAAAGGTTTGATAAGAATTAATTTTTAAGATTTAGATTATTTTGGAGAGAGAGTGAGTAAATTAAGAAAATCTTTAGAGAATGGTGAATATGTAATTACCGCTGAAGTGGCTCCGCCTAAAGGCGTAGATATTTCTGAGGTAAAGCAAGAAGCAAAAATCTATAAAGACTTGGTTAATGCGGTTAATATTACCGACAATCAAAGCTCTGTTATGAGGTCGTCACCTCTTGCAATAGCTACAACACTTATAGAGACTGGAATTGAGCCAATATATCAGATAACAGCAAGGGATAGAAATAGAGTTGCTATACAGTCCGAGCTGCTTGGCGCTTCTATCTTAGGTGTTAAGAATGTACTTGCTCTTACAGGTGATGGGATTGAGAATGGAGACCATCCTCAAGCTAAAGCCGTCTTTGATGTTGACTCTGTACAATTGTTAGATATAATAAGCGGTTTAAACAAAGGATTTGATTCTGCGGGTAATAAATTAAATAAATCTACAGATTTTTTTATAGGTGCAGCCTCTTTCCCCGAAGCTGATCCTATTGAACTTGAATTTGTTAAGTCAAAGAAGAAGATAAAAGCAGGAGCTAGGTTTCTACAATCTCAAGCTGTTTATAATGTTGAGAAGTTTAAGAAATTTTATGAAGAGTTTAAAGGGCTCGATGTCTATCTTTTAGCAGGTATCGTAGTTCTTAAGTCTGCAAAAATGGCAGAGTATATGAATAAATATGTAGGCGGGATTAATATCCCTCAAGCTATAATAGCTGAATTAAAGAATGCTAAAGATGAGACTGAGAAAGGTATTGAAATAGCAGCTAGGTTGGTAGTAGAATTAAGACAATTTTCCCACGGTGTTCATATTATGACATTAGGTAAAGCTGAATCAGTTCCAAAAATATTGGAAAAAGTTAATTTAATGCAGCAGAATTTTGGAGGTGAGTAATGGGCAATTTAAAAATGGATATTGCTGGAGTTAAATTTGAAGAGGAAGGTTTGATTATTGAGAATAGTGAAGCTTTTGTAGCCGAAGGTATTGATAAGTTATTGGAAAGTATTATATTTGAAGAGGATATTAAAAAGAAAGCAGAGTATGCTGCAATAGTTTGGGAGTTGGCAGAACAGAGCGGTATCTATCCGTCCTCTATACATGATCTCTACAAGGCTATGGGTAGAGGTGAGGCTTCAGGGTTCACAGTCCCAGCTATGAATTTACGCACATTGACATACGATACTGCTAGAGCAGTATTTCGCGTGGCTAAGAAGATAGATGCAGGAGCTTTTATATTTGAGATTGCAAGATCTGAAATGGGTTATACAGATCAGCGTCCGCTAGAGTATACTGCGGCCTGTCTTGCTGCAGCAATCAAAGAGGGCTATAGAGGTTCTGTTTTTGTTCAAGGAGATCATTTCCAAATAAAATTGAGCGATTTTCAAACTGATAAAGAGAAAGCTTTATCTGAGATAAAGAAGCTTATAAGCGAAGCAATCCAGGGAGGTTTTTACAATATAGATATAGATGCTTCTACTCTTGTAGACCTTTCTCGGGAGACTCTGAGTGAACAACAGGAGCATAATTGCTGGGTTACATCTGAACTTACTAAGTATATTAGATCTCATGAAGTAGAGGGTATAACTGTCTCTATAGGAGGTGAGATAGGTGAGGTTGGCAGCAAGAATTCAACTCCTGAAGACCTGAGTGCATTTATGGAAGGATATATAGAGTTGTTAGAGGAGCAATGCGAGGGGATAAGCAAGATCAGTATTCAGACTGGAACTACACATGGCGGTGTTGTTCTGCCCGATGGTAGCGTTGCTGAAGTTAAAGTTGATTTTAATACACTTAAAGAGCTCTCTGAAATTTCAAGGAAGAGTTATGAGATGGCCGGTGCTGTTCAGCATGGTGCATCTACATTACCTAAAGAGGCTTTCAATAAATTTCCAGAGACAACTGCCGCAGAGATACACTTAGCAACGCAGTTTCAGAATATTATCTATGATAATGCGCCTGCTGATTTGAAGACCGAAATTTATGATTGGTTGAAAGAAAATTTTAAATCAACCTGGAAGGAAGATCAAACAGAAGAGCAGTTCTTATACAAAACCAGAAAACAAGCTTTGGGTAATTTCAAACAGAAATTGCATTGTCTTGATAAAGATGTAAAACAAAACATTGTATCAAAACTTGAAGAAGAGTTTGATTTTCTTTTCAAGCAGCTCAATATAAAAGGCACTAAAGAGGTGGTAGACAAGTTTATTAAACCAATAGCCGTAAAGAAGCAGGCTAGAGATCTTTTACCTCAGGAATTTATCGATGCCAACTTTGATGGAGCTGATTGATAGAGGTATTTAAAAGAGTACACAATCTATATAAGGAGGAGAGATGAAAGAGGTAACGGTATATGCCAGAGCAGGCCAGGGTGCTATTACAACAGCGGTTATTCTGGGCAATGCCTATTTTAAACAGGAGAAGTTTGCCTATGCTTTTCCTCATTTTGGTGCAGCTAGAATGGGTGCGCCGATGAACGCTTTTATACGGGTAGATGATAAGCCTATAAGAGTGCGTTCTAGAGTCTATGAGCCTGATTTTGCACTTGTTATAGATGCTACGCTAATAAGTAGCGAGGGTGTATTTACTGGTGTAAAAGAACGAGGTATTGTAATAATAAATTCAGATAAAGAGTATAGTTCAGATAGAAATCTTAATATATTTTCAATTCCAGCGAATGATATTGCTTTAGAAATAACAGGTAGACCTCTTGGTAATACTGTTATTTTGGGAGCTTATGCAGGATTAAGCGGAGAATTAGATATAGAGAATATGAAGCATGCTATATTCGAGCGCTTTAAAGGTGAAATTGGCCAGAAAAATGCAGAGGCTGCTCAGAAAGGCCATGATTTTGCTTTAGCATTAAAAAATAAGG
>CAYRCW010000042.1:0-4670 GCA_964422895.1 uncultured Planctomycetia bacterium
TTAGAAGACAGTTCTCTTTTAGCAGTTGCTCTACATTGATTTGACTTAATCTTAATTAACTGCTATATTTCAAAAAATGGAAAATAGAGAGTATTTAATAGCTTTAAATATGATTGAAGGCTTAGGATCAATCAGAATGACTAAGTTGTTAAGCTATTTTAACAGCGCAGAGAATATATTTAAAGCAGATGAATCTAAGCTACAGAGCATAGCTAGCATAGGAAAAGAGATATCTCGTCGGATAAAAGCTTTCAATATTAAAGATTTAAGAGAAGAGCTTGAGCTTTGCAAAAAAGAGAATATTAGAGTTATATCTATATTTGATAGAGATTATCCGGAATTATTAAAAAGCATTCCAGATGCCCCTATGGTGCTCTATATTAAGGGCAAGCTAGATTGTCTTTTAGGTTTAAATATTGCAGTAATAGGTTCAAGAAAAGCAAGTTCCTACGGTCTCTTAACAGCAGAACGAATTTCTAGACAGCTAGCTTCTTTAGGTGTGACTATTGTATCAGGTATGGCGAGAGGAATAGATAGTGCTGCTCATAGAGGGGCTTTAGATGCGGGGGGCCGGACAGTTGCTGTCTTAGGTTCAGGAGTATTAAATATCTATCCTCCTGAAAATGCTAGTCTTGCAAAAAAGATATCTAATAACGGAGCTCTTATATCAGAGTTTCCTTTAAAGAGGGCTCCCCTTCGTGAGAATTTCCCGCGTAGGAATAGAATTGTCTCAGGATTGAGCAAAGGAGTAGTCGTGGTTGAGGCTGCTAAACGTTCAGGAGCTCTTATTACAGCAGATCTTGCTCTTGACCAAGGTAGGGATGTATTTGCTATTCCTGGTGAGGTTGATTCACCGACCTCTTATGGGACAAACTATCTTATAAAACAGGGAGCTAAGCTTGTTGACTCAGCAGAAGATATTTTAGAAGAGTATAACTAAGTAGTATTTAATCTATTGTTTGAAAAATAAATGCTATAAGGTTAAAAATAGATCTTAATAGATTATTGCGTAGTTTAAAGATTAAAGGTATTATTAAGAACAACTTAGAAAGGATATAGATTAAAATGAAAAAGACAAGTTTAGTTATAGTAGAGTCTCCCACTAAAGCAAAGACTATACAGAAGTACTTAGGAGACAAGTTTCTTGTACGGTCTTGCATGGGTCATGTCAGGGATCTTCCTAAAAGTAAGATGGGCATTGATTTAGAAGATAAATTTCAGCCTCATTATATAATCATATCTAATAAAAGGAAGGTGGTTAGCGGTTTAAAAAAAGATGTTAAAAATAAGACTAATCTATATCTTGCTTCTGATCATGATAGAGAGGGAGAGGCTATAAGCTGGCATCTTAATCATATTTTATCTGAAGGTAAGAAGACATATCGGGTTGTCTTTCATGAGATTACAAAAGATGCTATAAAAGAGGCTTTTGCTCATCCTCAAGAGATAGACTTAAATAAAGTAGATGCTCAGCAGGCTAGACGTATATTGGATAGAATCGTAGGCTACAACTTAAGCCCGCTTCTTTGGAAGAAAGTTGGGAAAGGGCTAAGCGCTGGGAGGGTTCAATCAGTAACTTTACGCCTTATTGCTGAACGTGAGAATGAGATTAAGATATTTGAACCCAAAGAGTATTGGGAACTAGAAGTTGATTTAAAGAAGTTTGACAGTGAAGAACTGTTAAAAGCCAAACTTGTCAAGGTTCATGATGAAAAAGTTGATTTAAAAGATAAAGATGCATCAGATAAGATATTTAATGATCTAGAAAAGGCTGATTTTATAGTTAGCAATATACAAGATAAAGAGAAGAAACAGAATGCCCCAGCTCCTTTTACAACTAGCACCTTGCAGCAGGAAGCATTTAATAAATTGAAATTCTCTGCTAATAAGACTATGTTTCTCTCTCAACAGCTATATGAGGGCATAGATGTAGGAGAAGAAGGCCCTGTAGGTCTTATAACCTATATGCGTACCGATTCGCTCAATATTGCTGAGAGTTTTATATCTCAAGTCAGAGAATATATACCACAGAATTTTGGTAGCGATTATTTACCTGAAAAGCCTAAAAAGTATAAAAAGAAAGGTCGTTCTCAGGCAGCCCATGAAGCAATAAGGCCTACGTCTATAAGAAGATCTCCAGATGAGATATCTAGATATCTTACTCATGACCAACTTGAGCTCTATGGCTTGATTTGGAGAAGAACCCTTGGTTCCCAAATGAACCCGGCTAGATATTTAGCTAGGGCGGTAGATATAAGAGCAGCATACTGCATATTCAGAGCAAATGGCAGAAAGCTAATTTTCGATGGCTATACTATTTTATATTCTAAAGATGAGATCAATATGTTGCCTGAGTTAGCTAAAGAGGAAAGATTAAAACTAGTCGAACTCACACCTTCACAGCATTTTACAAAGCCTCCTCCAAGGTATACTGAAGCATCTCTTGTTAAGATTATGGAAGAGAAAGGTATTGGAAGGCCGTCTACTTATGCGCCTACTATTCAGATATTGGCTGTTAGAGATTATATCTATAAACGATCTGGACAACTTATTCCTACTGAACTCGGCATGATTGTTATAGAACTTCTTGTAAGCCATTTCCCTAAGATACTTGATGTTGGTTTTACAGCTAATGTTGAAGAAGATTTAGATAAGATTGAAGAAGGAGGGATTCAGTGGAATGATGTAGTAGCTGATTTTTATCAACCATTTTTGGAGCAATTAAAAGAAGCTCAAGATAAGATGCGCAGTGTGAAAGAAGAAGTAATTCAAACAGATGAAATCTGCGATGTTTGCGGTAAGCCTATGGTTGTTAAATGGGGAAGAAACGGACGTTTTTTAGGATGCTCTGGTTATCCAGAGTGTAAAAACTCCAAGGCTATTACAACTGGAGTTAAATGCCCTCAAGAGGGGTGCGATGGTGAACTTGTTAAGAAGAAAAGCGGTAAAGGTAGATTATTTTACGGTTGTAGTCGTTATCCAGGATGTACATTTACTAGCAGCAGATTGCCAGATGACTCTTGAACTTTTGTTCGTTTAATGAGTTTTAAAGATAGATGACAGAAGAAGAGAGATTTTTAAAATATTTAAGAGTAGAGAAAGAGTTTTCTTATTATACCCTTAAGAGCTATACAGAGGATTTAGGGGTATTTAATCAATTTATAGATGGCAGGAGCCCTAAAGATGTTAGCTATCTTGATATTAGAAGATTTATAGCGTATTTAAGAACAAAAGGAGATTCTAAGAGAACTATTGCAAGACGTTTATCATGTCTTAGAAGTTTTTTTAAATTTCTTATTCGGGAAGGTTGTGTTAAGAGAAATCCTATGCTTGCAATAAGCGGGCTTAAATTGGACAAGCCTTTGCCTAAATTTTTATCTTATCAGGATATTAGTCATCTTTTAGATGGGATAGACAGGAAGGATTATCTGTCAATAAGAGACGCGGCTATGCTAGAGACAGTCTATTCAACTGGGATAAGAGTTAGTGAGTTGGTCAATCTTAATACTCTAGATATAGATTTTATATCTGGAGTCTTGAAAGTCTATGGAAAAGGGAAGAAAGAACGGCTTCTCCCTGTTGGGGGCAAAGCATTGGGAGCTATAAAGTTTTACTTAGATAAGAGAAACTCTTTAGGTTGCGGCACAAAGAGCGCTCTCTTTTTAAATAGAAGAGGGGATAGAATAACAGAGAGAAGTATTGGGAGAATCATAAAGAAGCATGCTTTAAAAGCCGGAATAAAAATAGACATATCTCCTCATACTCTGCGTCATACTTTCGCTACTCATCTCTTAGATAGAGGGGCTGATTTAAGGAGTGTTCAAGAGCTACTTGGACATGCTAGTCTCTCTACAACTCAAATATATACTCATTTAACTTTAGAGGGATTAAAGAGGGTTTATGAAAAAAGTCATCCCAGGGCTTAGTTTTAAGATAGTGTTGGATATTTTGTATCTTCTTTTTTTGCCAGCAGTTCTTGCGCTCTATATTATAAGAGGTAAATATCATGCTGGATGGTTAGAACGGATATTGTTTGGTTGCTGGAGAGAGATTATAAGAGATGATTCTGATCTAATTTGGATACATGCTGTGAGTTTAGGTGAGGCAAGAGAGGCTGTACTCCTATACCATAAATTAAAAGAAGAGAAGCCTGCTTATAGGTATCTATTGACTACCGTAACAGAGGTTGGACAACGATTCTTAAAACAACATATAGACAGTGAGGATTATAGTGCCTACCTACCTCTCGACTTCTCTTTCTTTATGCGCTATCTCTTCAATTCCCTAAAGATAAAGCTGGTGCTTATATTGGAGACGGAGCTTTGGCCGAATTTTATAATAGGATTAAAAGAGCGCGGTATCCCTGTAGGTCTTATCAATGCCAGGATATCTAAGAAATCTTTTCCTCGCTACAGGCTGATTAAGAGTCAGATTGGTAAAATTTTAAATCAACTGGATTTTATATCTAGCAGTGGCAGCATAACAACATCAAGATTAGAATTTTTAGGATTAAAGAATAGAGATTATATCTACGAGGGCAATATAAAGTTTGATTTAAAGGTATCTTCAATTAAAAGAGATTCTCGCATAAATGATTTAAGTCATATTTTGCAGGATAGAGGTCATAAGCTCTTTATTGCAGGTAGCACCCATAAAGAGGAGAGCATATT
>CAYRCW010000042.1:4770-8683 GCA_964422895.1 uncultured Planctomycetia bacterium
TCTATGAGCAATATTTTTGCTAAGCAGGATTTAAGAAGACTGTATGGCCAGAGAGCTTTTAAAGTTTTAGAGACAAACAGAGGTGGCGTGGGGAAGATAGTAGATTTTATTTGTGCGCAATACATATGAAAGTAAGATATAAGAATAGATATTTAGAGATTATATTTTCTAATGAAAAGAGATATGTTCTTCTATTTTTATTGTTAAGGATATTTGCTTTTCTTTACAGTATTGTTATTGCAATAGTAAGATTTAAAAGAAGTAGAAATCAATATAAATCTAGTAAGGTTGTTATATCTATCGGTAATATAACTTGGGGCGGGACTGGTAAGACGCCACTTGTAGTAGAGCTGGGAAGATATATAGAATCTAAAGGTTTTAAGTTAGGAATTATTCATCATGGTAAGTCAGCTGGAGATGAAGTAATTCTTTTAAAAGAGAGTATCCCGGGAGCTAAAGTTTTAGGTTGTTCTTCAAAATATGCTGCTTTATTAGAGCTAGAGAGAGATAGGGAGATAGACGTTATTATTATAGACGATGGCTATCAAAACTGGAATATTAGTCGTGATCTAAATATACTGTGCCTTAATTTTAAAGATTCTTTTGGTAATAAATGTTTAATTCCAAGAGGAAGTTTAAGAGAGAGTATTTCTGCTATTAAAAGAGCAGATATTATCACCATTAATAAGACGAGAGATAAAAAAGATTTTTTACATATCTTAGACATTCAAAAATACAATACCCATGCGCCTCTAGTCTTCACAGATTATGGTGTTAAAAAGCTATACGATGTTTTTAGTAAAAAAGAGCTTTTGATTCAAGATATATCTGGGATGGCAGCTACTCTTATCACTGCTGTTGCTGATCCGGGTTATGTAAAAGAAGTTCTTATTAACATAGGGGTAGACCTTAGAGGTGGGTTTATCTATCCAGATCATCATATCTTTACGAAGGAAGATTTGATATCAATAGCAAATAGTATTAGAGGGGATATTCAAGTTATATTTATTACGGAGAAAGACTATGTTAAGATTAGAGATAATTTAGAATTTGCCAAAGATCTTTTTAATGGTAAACTTTTAATTCTCTTCAAAATTGGCCTGGAGTATCTAGATAATGAAAAAACGTTGTTTGGAAGATTGGATATTTTATTGGATAGCCTTAGCAGTTAAGGGTTTTTTTAGTCTGTTTCCTTATAGGCTAGGCGTTAGTTTTGGAGCAGGAGTAATATATCTGCTTTCATTCTTCTATAGCCGTAGGTTTGATGTTGCTTATATGAACTTAAAATCTGCTTTCCCTCATAAAGATCCGGCTGAGATAAAGTGGCTCATTAGGCGTTCAATGTTAAATCTAGGGCTCTCTTTAATGGAGTTTATATTATCGGTTAAATTAAATAGAGAGAGCCTTAGTAGTTTAATAGATTTTAAAGGCCAAGAAAATTTGGATAGAGTATCTGGTAAAGGGATCATTCTTCTTACTGCTCATTATAATAGTTGGGAAATCATGCCTTTCTTGACCTCTATCTTAGGTTATAATTGCCATGTTATTGCAAGAGAGCAGAAATACGTAAGACTTAATACGCTTCTTAATAGATATCGTAGCAGATGGGGCTCTATTGTTGTTGAAAAGGGATTTAGTCTTAAAGCTGTATTTAAAGCCTTAAGAAAAGGAGAGACCATAGGGATATTAGCTGATCAAAGTGCTGGTAAAAAGGGAATTCAAGTTAAGCTGCTAGATAGGTATGCTTCTACAAATCCAGGCTTTATTTCTATTGCAAGATCTACGGGAGCTGCCGTTGTTCCTTTATTTTTAAGAAGAAAGAGTCTCTTTAGACATGATATGGATATATATCCTGCGTTAAATCTTGATAGGCCTGATGAAGATATACTATCTGAATATAATCATATTTTAGAATCATATATAAAACGTAATCCTGAACAATGGTTATGGTTTCACAAAAAATGGAAATACTCTTTGAATAAAAACATCTTAATTCTATCCGATGCTAAACCGGGACACTTTAAACAATCTCGCGTAGTTGCCGGAGAGCTTAAAAGGATATTAGAAGAGAGGAATAGATCTGATTGGGGGATAGACGAGCCAGACTTAGTATCAATATCTGAAGTAACAGTTAAATGGAAGAATAGTTTTTGCAAGAATGTATTAAAGGTGCTAGGTGTATTTTCTTCATCTAAGATTCAAGGAAGATTGAGATTTTTAAAGTTTTTTATTAGCCCAGATAGCTATAGAGATCTTATAAAAGAAAAGTATGATTACGTAATAAGTGCTGGATCATCTATGGTAGCATTAAATCTAATAATTAGCATAGAGAATAGGGCTTTTAATATCCAGATATTAAATTCTGGTATTTATAAAAACAGGATGAGATTAAATTTTATTCCAGAGCATGACAATATAAAAGGAGATAATATATATTCTTATAAAGGTGCTTTAGCTCAAGATAGAGAAGGCGCATCAGATATTATAAACAATCATCTTAAGGGCCTAGATTTAGATGAAGATGCTTTTAAAATAGCTGTTCTTATAGGTGGAGATTCAAGTAATTCTAAAGACTATATTAAGTCAGTTAAAGATCTCTTTTATCATTTTAAATTTTTTAGCCAAGAGAAAAGATTAAATTTGTTGATAACTACATCTAGAAGAACCCCAAAAGAATTAGAACTTTTTTTAAAAAAAGAACAAGATTCTAAAAATTATATCAAGTCTTTAATTATAGCTAGTGAATCTAATCCTTTTGGTGCATACGATGCTATGCTTTATAGTGCTGATATGGTATTTGTTAGTGCAGATAGCATATCTATGGTTTCAGAGGCTCTGGTTTTCAAAAAGAGAATCGTTGTATTGAAAGCTGGAAATATCAAAAATAAGAACAAGTGCTTTCTTCAAAAACTTAATAGCGAAGGTTATATTACTATTTTAGAGTCTCAAGATTTAAGAAGTTTTGATATGCATTCTTTAGAAGCTGAAGAAGTAAAAGTCTTAGATAATAGAGCTAAGATAATATCTATTTTAGAGAGCACTATATGAGGGTACTACAGATTCTACCTGAGTTAAATCTTGGAGGAGTAGAAAAAGGTACTGTTGAATTAGCTAAATACCTTGCTCTTAATGGCCATTACCCTATAGTGATTTCTAATGGAGGTAAGCTAGAGAGAGATCTGCAAGAGTTTGGTGTTAAGCATTATAAATTACCTGTGCATAAAAAATCTCTCAGCACGCTCTTGCTTATACCTAAGCTAGTAAGAATTTTTAATAAAGAACAGATTGATATTGTTCATGCTCGGTCACGTATTCCAGCGGTAGTAGCTTATATTGCTTTTAAGAGGTATTTTTCTGGAGTCAATCTATCAAAATTATTAACTCATGTCCCATCTTTTATAACTACTGCGCATGGTTATTATAGTAATCATGCTCTTAGTAAAATAATGGCAAAAGGTAAATTTGTTATATCTCCAAGCAGGGTAATAGCCAAGCATATGGTAGACGATTTTAATGTTTCTCTTGAAAGGATAAGATTGATACCTCGGGGAGTTAATCTTTCTGATTATGATTTTATAGTTCCGACAGATAAAGATTGGCAGCACCCTATTTTTGCAATAATAGCAAGATTGACTCCTATAAAAGGACACGTAGAATTTATTAAAGCCTTTAGAGAAGTATTACATTATAAGCCGTTTGCAAAGGCTTGGATTATAGGTTCTCCTTCTCCAGGTAAAGAAGGCTATCTAAAAGAACTAAAGTTGCTTATTAAAAGATTCGGACTTGAAAATGCAGTCGATTTTTTAGGCAGAAGATATGATGTACCCGATCTTCTCAAAAAGATAAATGTAGTAGTTCAGCCATCTAGGATACCAGAATCTTTTGGGCGAGTTATAATAGAAGCTCAGGCTGC
>CAYRCW010000043.1:0-8627 GCA_964422895.1 uncultured Planctomycetia bacterium
TTGGTAATATTTGGAGATTCTCTTATCTATGTTATAAAAACGGTGGCGGAGCATTCCTTGTGCCTTATCTTATCGCTCTTTTAATTGTAGGTATACCGTTAATGATTCTTGAAATTGGAGTTGAATATAAGATGAGAAGCTCAGCTCCGATGAGTTTGGCAAAGCTAAATCATAAATTGGATTGGCTGCTATATACTCTCTTTGCTGCTCTTATTTTTGTTATGCGTCCCTGGAGAAGAGATATCCATTCTAATGAGGAGTAAGGGATTATAAATATAAAGTTGGTTTTAGAGTATGATGGTAGCTGTTTCTCTGGTTGGCAAAGACAGAGAGAGAAGATTACCATTCAAGGTGAGGTTGAATCAAAGTTATCTAAGATTCTTTCTCAAGATGTAAATTTAATATCTTCTGGTAGGACTGACGCTGGGGTACATGCAAGATCTCAAGTTGCTAATTTTAAGGTAGATAAGAATGTATCCCCTAGCGATATTAAGAGAGCCCTAAACTCAATTTTACCAAAAGATATAAGAATTAAATCTGCAAGTAGAGTTGCTCTTAAATTTCATGCTAGATATTCTGTTAAGAGCAAGATTTATAGATATAATATATTTACAGGAGACCACATTTCTCCTTTTAAATTTAGATATTTTTGGCACCTTCCTCTGGGTTTAGATTTTTATAAGATGAATAGAGAGTTAAAATATATTATAGGTAAGCATGACTTTAAGAATTTTAAAGCCCAAGGAAGCACTGTAAAGAGTACAGATAGAACTGTCTACAATGTATTTTTAGAGAAATATGGTCATTATTATAGTATATTTATAGAGGCAGACGGTTTTCTTTATAAGATGGTAAGGTTTATTGTTGGAACACTCGTAGAAGTTGGCAGAGGAAAATTTGAGGTCGGCAGAATGAAAACTCTTCTTAGCGAAGAGAAAACAAAGAGAGGACCCGTAGCTCCAGCTGAAGGTCTCTTTCTTTGGAAGGTTAAATATTAAGATGAGAGGAAAAATAGATGAATTTAAATAAGATCTCTATTGTAATCCCGGTTTACAATGAAGAAGAGAGTTTACCACAGCTTTTTGAAGAGCTTATAGCTGCTTTAAGTCCAATTTCAGATGATTATGAGATAATGATAGTGGATGATGGAAGTGAAGATAACAGTTGGAGTATTATATCTAGCTTAGTTTCGAATTCAAAAGGTAAGGCAAAAGCTATTAGGCTTCTAAAGAACTATGGTCAGACTGCAGCGATTCAGGTTGGTTTTGAGAATGTTAGCGGTAATCTTGTTCTAGTCATGGATAGCGATGGTCAGAATGATCCTACTGATATACCCAATTTAATAGCTAAAATAGAAGAAGGATATGATGTTGTAAGCGGTTTAAGATACAGAAGAAAAGATTCTCTTTCAAGGAGGCTGTTCTCTTATTTTGGCAATCTTTTAATTAGAAAAACAACAGGTCTTAAGATTCATGATGTAGGTTGTAGTCTTAAAATATATAGAAAAGAGTGGATTGACAATCTCAAGCTTTTAGGCGAGATGCATAGGATATTTATTGTCTATCTTGCTGAAATGGGTGCTAATGTTACTGAGATTAAGGTCAATCATCGCAAAAGAATAGGGGGCCATTCTAAGTATGGTTTAACTAGAATAATAAAGTTAATAATGGACTTGATATTGTATAAATTTTTTACAAGTTTTGCTTCTAGGCCAATATATGTTTTTGGTGGTACAGGTTTTATAAGCATCTTTATTTCTATATGTATATTTTTATTTGTAACATACAGAAAGATAGTTTTTGAAGGTCTCTGGTTAAGCCCTTTATTTTTCATAGCTGTAACATTGCTTACAGTGGGCATTCTTTTTATCATGCTTGGTATATTAGCTGAAATAGTAATCCGTATTTACTATCAAACTAAATATGGATTTCCTTATAAAATCAAAAATAAAATATAATATAAAATATGTGTGGAATTCTTGGCTCGCTAGGTTGTAACATCAAAGATAATGGTGAGAGTTTTAAGAGAGCCTTAAGTACCCTCTATAGTCGTGGTCCTGATGAGTCTGGAGTATATTTTAATAAAGTGGTTCAGCTAGGCTGTCGCAGGCTTAAGATAATTGACTTAGAAGGTGGCAATCAGCCTATATTTAATGAAGACAATTTTTTAAGCATAGTATTTAATGGCGAGATATACAATTACAAAGACTTAAAAAATCAGCTTAAATTAAAAGGTCACATATTTAAAACAGATACTGACACAGAGGTTATAGTTCATCTCTATGAAGAGTTTGGTTCTAATTGTTTAGATTATCTTGATGGCATGTTTGCATTTGCTATTTATAATCACAAGGAAGAGAGTTTGTTTGTTGCGAGAGACAGATTCGGAATTAAGCCGCTCTTTTATTGCCTTAATGATAATAAGTTTATATTTTCATCTTCGATTAAAGCTATTATAAGATTGTTAGGATATAAACCTGATATATCCAACAAAGGTTTGAATTTTTATTTTTGGTTAGACTATATACCAGCGCCTCATACTATATATCAGGGTATATTTTCACTCTTGCCGGCTCATTATCTTACTTTTTCTAAAAAGAGAGGCGCAAAGGTAGTTAAATATTATACTCTAGGTTCACGAGATTATAGCGATAGTAAAAAGATTGATATAGCTCTAGATATTCAAAGTAAGATATCAAATTCAGTGAAAAATCATCTTGTATCTGATGTTGAGCCAGGTCTTTTTTTAAGCGGTGGCCTTGACTCAAGCATAATCGCTTACCATATGAGAGATAGTATGGGTGAATTCAATTCATTTAATATTGGTTTCCATAATAAAAGCTTTGATGAATCTAAATATGCAGCTTCAGTTGCAAAGGAGTTAGGAGTAAAAAACAATTTTAAAGAGTTCCATATAAACTCTTTCTCTGATTATCTGAATAAGGTTGTATCTGAATTGGATCAGCCTTTTGCAGACCATTCTTTACTGCCAACATACTTTTTATCTGATTTTACTTCTAAACATTTAAAAGTTGCCCTATCTGGTGACGGAGGAGATGAGCTTTTCTGTGGTTATCAAACATATATTGCTCATAGAATATTCTCTGTATATAAAATATTACCTTTAAAACTGAGAGAGAGAGCGTTAAAAACAATACTACATCTTTTGCCTACTTCAGATAGGTATTTTAGTTTAAATTTTTGTTTAGATAGGTTTAGCCGTTCTCAAAGCATTGAAGATTTAATTAGGCATACCACCTGGATGGAGAGTTTTGGGAAAGAACGAAAGTCTCTCTTATCTGAGCGTTATGAAGATATAGAGAATGAATATATAGACTTTATTCAAAATAATTTTATAGCAGAATCAGAAGGTTTAAAAAGGATTCAGCAATTTGATATCTATAGCTATCTTAGTAATGATATTTTATATAAGACTGATTTTGCAAGTATGCGTAATTCGTTAGAAGTCAGAGTTCCTTATCTAAATAAAGATTTAGTTGAATCTGCTCTCTCAATACCGGAAAATTTAAAATTACGTAATATAAGAGGTACAAAGCATATATTAAGAGATGCTTATAGTAAAATGCTTCCTTCCAATATTATTAGAAGAAGCAAGGCGGGTTTTAGTTTTCCTGTTTCAAAAATGTTAAGGTTTGAGATGAGAGATATTTTAAATGATCTTATTGAAAATCAAAGTGGTTTAAGTTATTTAAACAGAG
The DNA here is from genome assembly GCA_964422895.1 of uncultured Planctomycetia bacterium. GTDB lineage: Bacteria > Omnitrophota > Gorgyraeia > Kaelpiales > Kaelpiaceae > Kaelpia. Next base: position 3,719 of record CAYRCW010000043.1, read on the forward strand.
ATTATATTAGAAGTATAATGTCAGAGCATTTGCAATATAGGAAGAATAATCGTAAAATACTTTGGAATATTTTAATTTTCTTTATATGGTTTACAAAAAATGAAACAGAATAAGTGGTTCTTTGCAGTATTTTTTATCGTAGCAGTTTATTCTATCGCTACTATATTTATTATTTCTTCTAATTTAAGGTTTACTACAATTGATGCTCCTAATCATGCTATGTTCTGTGTTCAGTTTTATGGAAATGTTATAGATGTATTAAATAATTCCGAACTCTCTAGTATAGAAAAAATATTTGCATTTAAAGATGTATTCTCTGAAGGTATAGCATATTGGCCTAGATTGCTTAATTTAAGTTCGCTACCATTCATTTTTATGTTTGGATTGTCGGTTTTTAGTATAAAGATGGCTAATATATTATACTTAATAGTCTTTATGATTTTCAGTTATCTTTTAGCTTTAAAGCTTGGCGCTAATAAAAAGGAAGCTATCTTTATTACAACTACTTTGCCGCTTTATCCCATTATTTTAAGATTTTTACAGAGCTATGGGTTGGATATCCCATTAATGAGTATATCCGTCCTCTTTTTCTTTCTACTTTTAAAAACAGATGGCTTTAAAAATACCATTTATTCTGTATTGGCAGGGCTTGCGCTTGGAGCTGGACTTTTAATAAAAGGTCAGATTGTAATATTTGTTCTTTTACCTACTATTATATATTTTTTTAGTTCAATGTTTAGAGAGTTTAAAAACAAGGATAGCTATATCCCACTTTTTAATATTTTTGCTAATTTTATTCTCTTTTTAATATTATCTTTTCACATTGGTGAACTTTGGTGGAAAGGTAAATACCAAGAAATGATAGCATCATTAAGAGAGCACACTGTGTCTAGCTACAAGCATCTTGAAAGCGACCCTTATGAAGAGCTAGGTTCTATTGGTTATTATCTGTTCTATTTTAAATATTTTTGTCTAAATGGTTTTGGTGCTATTTTAAGTGCTATTACAATAATTCCATTTTTTAGATATATTTTTAAGAGAAATTTACCTTATAAGAAAATAGTATTATTGTGCCTATTATTTTCTTTATGTATGTTGTCCTGCATTTTTAGAGTTCATCAGCTTAGATATATTATGCCTCTTGTTCCTTTTCTTGTTATTATCATTACTCTGGGTTCAAGGTTTAAAAATATTTTTTGGACTATATTTTTTAGGTCGTTAATTTTGTTAACATTAGTTTTTAGAATTTATTTGCTGACTGTTTCAGACAAAGATCTCTCTATTTATAGTAAGCTTTTTGCAGTTGAAAATAGTGATAGAATTTTTAATGACTTTGGAAGTAATAATTCTAAGATTGCCGATGCTTTTTATGAGAATTTTAAAGATTATTTAGACCCTGGTCGGTATAATTGCTTGATTATTCGCTCTGTAAGTATTGAGGATGGACCTCTCGGTATACAGTTTTGGCTTGAGATGAAAGCACATGAGAACAACTATCGGATGTTAACTCATGATTTATATGACCAGTGGATATCTGCATATTATTGGTTAAAAGATGAGCCAGGTAAGTACATAGTGTTATCTATCAAGAATAGATACGAAGAATTTAAAGGCAATAGTATCTTTGATAAAAAATGGTTATTGAAAAATAGCGATAAAATTTTTTTTAAAGCAACTGAATTTAAAAATCATCCTTGTACAAAAATAATGTTAGATGATTTTTTCCCAATCTTAAAGAGAGATGCTAGAAAGATGTTTGAGTTCAATGTAAATGCATATTATTGCGAGGTCTATGAATACGAAAATGTTCCAGCCGCTTATTGACAGACCTAAGTCAGATGTTTTACTTCTGATGATCCATACTTGGTATCCTTGGATGCCTCCTTTAGGTATATCTTATATATCTAGCTACATGGAGTCTAAAGGTTACAAGACATTGCTTTTTGATTTTAATGCGAAGCTATACAATAATGCTTCCGATGAGAAAAAGAAACTTTGGGATATAAGTACTATAAGTAGTTTACCATTACAAGATATAGTAAGTCTTTTAATCAGTAGTTTTTCAGAAGAGATTGATAGTTTAATTGATATAATTCTTAAGCGTCCAGAGCCTATCGTAGGTTTCTCTACAAATTATTTAAGTATTCATGTTGTAAATCATATTGCTAAGATTATCAAAAATAGAAGTAGTGATAAGTTGCTTGTTGTAGGAGGCCCGGGTTGTTTTTGGGATTATGATCGTAGTGCTATTGAACCCGGATTAGTAGATATCTTTGTATCGGGAGAAGGGGAGAAGCCTTTTCATAAGATAGTAAAAAATTTCTATAATAATATTAGTTTAGAAAATATTCCAGGTACTGTTTTTGTAAAAAATAAAGAAGAAGTAATTAATGGCTCTATAGATCCGGTAGCTGATTTAGATAGCATATCTTACCCTGATTTTAAAAACTTAGATTTAAATGATTATGGTTTAGGTGAAAAAAATATTAGGACTCTACCTTTATTGACTTCACGCGGCTGTATCTCTAAATGTACTTTTTGCGTAGATCATATGATGTGCTCTCCATTTAGGATGAGAGATCCCCGGAGTGTAGTCAATGAGATAAAGTTTCACATAGAAGAGAATGGTGTTAAGAACTTCTCTTTTAATGATTTGCTTTGTAATGGTGATTTAAAGAAGCTTAAGGAGTTTTCTGAGCTTATTAAGAGCGAATCTTTAGATATAGAGTGGGGTAGCTATGCTGTTGCAAGAGGTGATATGAGTTTAGAGTTGTTAAAAAGTCTCAAAGATTCAGGGTGTGTGGCTTTATGCTATGGAGTAGAAAGTGGTTCAGACAGAGTATTAAAGATAATGAGAAAGATGTATACTGCCTCCGATGCTGAACGAGTCTTAAGGTTAACAAAAGAAGCAGGGATAAGAGCTACTTTTAATATTATAATAGGTTATCCAGGTGAACGTAGAAGAGATTTTAAACAGACTCTTCGCTTTGTTAAAAGAAATAAAGATTATACAAATGGCATCATTAATGTTTCAACGTTGTTCATCAATCCTACTGCAGATTTAGGAATGAGGCCTGAAAAATTTGAGATATATTTTCCAAAACATCCTCGTAGTTTTAAGTTTATTTCGTTAAAAAAAATATTTATACCTAAATATTATAAGATTTTTGGTGAAAGCTTAGCAGTTAAAAAGCTTAAAGGAGTAGATATTTCAGAGTTTGTCAGCAAAGGTGGCAATACAAGGCCAGTAAGATTGAGAAGATTAGTAAAAGCACTATATTTTGTGCAAAAATTAGGCTTATTTAGGAACGATCCAATTATTAATGTTTACGCTACTAAGAATAAACGAGTAAAAAAAGCTATTGGATATGTAAGAAGTAGAAAAAATCTTGTTTTAGGAGATGTTGAAATTAAATGTAATAAAGATGGTTTTGCAAAAGTTTTTTTTAACAGTAGTTGTATTACTGCTGGTCCAGGTTTGAACGTTGCTTTCTGGATAAATGATAATTGGTACGATACATCTAGATATGTTTGGGATATTAAAAAGATTGGTTCAAATAGAATTGAAATATTAATCAACATGGATGATGTTGCTATCGAACAAAAGTGGACATTAAAACTTAGGCCTGAAGGATTGCACTGGCAAGTACGTGTCTATTTTAAAGATAAAAATTGTATTATCAAAGAAACTAAAATGGGGTTGCAGCTATCAGAATCTTGTAAGTATTGGTATTCTAAATTAAATCAAGGAGATTTTCCTATTTTAGATGATAATTGGAAGAGTTTAGAATTAGAAAATGTTAATGGTGTTTGTACTGTAATAGAGGGTGAGTCTCCTTTGGGTATTGAGATTAATAATATAAAAAGTTCTATTCCTTTAGTTTTAAGGATGGAGAGCTCTTTTGCAAAATATGGCTTTAGATTTCTTGCTTTTAAAGGTAGGCCTATTAAGACTTACAAAAATAACAGACTTGATGTTAAATTATTTTGCAAGTTTAAGAACATACCTAAGTCTTTTTTAGAGATTAAGGAAGAAAAAAGAGAATTAACTAAAAAAGATTTTCAAATTGTTGGAGCTGAAGATGATGTTAATAATAAAGATATTTCTTCTTATATAAAAAGATCTCGTTTTTTAGATTTATATATAGATAAAGGTATCAAGATTTATCATAAGAAAAGAGAGGTAACTTCTGAATGCGGGGCTATTGCTATATGCAATTACAATGGTAGATTATTAGATAGTAGAGATGCAACTTGGAGTTTTGTAGCTAGCAAAGATAACGATATATTTGATCTCTATTGGGATGATGCATGCTTTAAAGTAAGGTGGGGGATAAAGATAAAAAAGAACGATATTTTTTGTAATTTCGAGGTTTCTTCTGAGAAAGATGTTGAATTTAAGGAGTTTAAATTTGGAATTTTTTTAGATAAAAGATATGACTCCTGGTTTTTAGATCCGCTTAAAGGTAGCTTGCCTAATAGTATAGAAAATAGATGGAATTATATTCCTCTCGAAAAGAGCAACGAAGACAAAATTTTATTAAAGTCTAGTCAGGATAACTTGCCTGTTTTTTCATTTTCTAAGTCAAAATTAGGTTTTTTCCAAATAGAAGTATCTGATTTAAATATTTCAGAGAGTAAGATTGTTTATGTTGTGTTCAATGATTTAGTTATCAAAAATGAAAAGTCGTTAAAGTTTAATTATAAGATCAGCTTAAAGCTGTAGGTGTATGAATAATAAAAGATTTTTAATATCAATAGCTATTTAAATGGATGTTTTAATAATGTACTATATTCATTGATTCTCCTTGCATCTTTTCCTGTTTTGATCTAATTTGTTTTACATAGAGATGATTAATGATATAGAGGTATATTATTTTTTGTGGCACCCCTTTAATAGGGGTATTTT
>CAYRCW010000044.1:0-6627 GCA_964422895.1 uncultured Planctomycetia bacterium
GTACCTTCATATATCTGCGTAATTTTTGCATCTCTCATATATTTCTCTATTGGATACTCTCTCATATAACCATAACCGCCAAATATCTGGAGACAATCAGTTGTAACCTTCATGGCAACATCGGATGCATACATCTTAGACATAGCAGACTCTTTAGCTACATCCTTGTTTCCACTATCTACCATCCTACAAGTCGAATAGACTAGTGCTCTTGCTGCCTCCAGCTGTGCTGCCATATCTGCAAGCATAAATTGAATGCCCTGCAAACTTGTTATCGGTTTACCAAATTGATGTCTCTGATGAGCATATTCAATAGCAAGCTCTAACGCTCCTTGAGCTATACCTAAAGCCTGAGCTGCAACACCGGGACGAGAACAGTCAAAAGTCTTCATCGCTACTATAAAACCTAAACCTTCTCTACCCAAGACATTCTCTTTTGGAACTCTACAGTTATTAAACAGTAGTTCTCTCGTTACAGAAGCACGGATACCAAGCTTATCTTCTTTCTTGCCAAATTCAAAACCATCCATGCCTTTCTCGAGTATAAATGCGGTAGCACCTCTTGCACCTTTAGACTTATTCGTCATAGCAATAACAACATAGGTCTCTGCCTCACCACCATTTGTAATCCACTGCTTTCTTCCATTGAGCACATAATAGCCACCATCTTTATCAGCTTTTGTCTCCATAGCAGAGACATCAGAACCAGCATTAGGCTCTGTAATAGCAAAAGCAGCTATCTTCTTCCCGCTTGCAATATCAGGTAAATACTTGTCTTTCTGCTCATCATTACCATAAAGAATTATGGGATATGTCCCAAGCGCTGAGGCTGCATAGCTTACAGCTATACCCCCGCAAGCACGAGAGAGCTCTTCAACAACAAGTGATAATTCAAAGACTCCTCCGCCAAAACCACCATACTTCTCATCTATATAAACTCCAAATAAATCACTTTGAGCTAGAATCTTCATTATAGCCCAAGGAAACTCTCCTGACTCATCATGCTCTTTTGCAGCAGGACGTACCTTCTCCTCTGCAATCTTATGAGCCAAATCTTTTAACATTTGCTGTTCTTCTGTCAACAGGTAATCCATTTTATCCTCCTTAATTTAAATCAGTGCCTTAATATTATTATAAATAACTTATTTTGTCAATCTAAGCTACTTTATCTTGAAAGAACAACACTTATTATATATTATATAAGGTAATGGTAATAGATAATATCATCCTTGATGACTTCCAAAAAAAATCTATAAGAGAGATAGAGAGCAATAACTCTGTTATTGTTGCCGCCCCAACTGGAGCTGGAAAAACCCTGATAGCAGAATATATTATTGAAAAGTGTCTTAAAGAGAATAAAGGCTTAATCTATACAGCTCCGATAAAAGCTTTGAGCAATCAAAAGTTTAGAGACTTCTCCAAAAACTTCCCCCATAAAGTCGGAATTATAACTGGAGACGTTAAGATAAATCCTAGAGCTCCTATACTTATAATGACAACAGAGATATTCAGAAACTACCTTCTCCAAGAACCGGAAAAACTTAAAGATAAAGAGTGGGTAATATTTGACGAAGTGCACTATCTAGATGATGCAGAGAGAGGAACTGTCTGGGAAGAGTCAATAATATTCTTACCTAAAGAGATGAAAATACTAGCTCTATCTGCAACTCTTCCTAATATAAATGAATTCAAAAATTGGATTAAGAAAGTACATAATCAAAATATAATAGCAATCGAGGAAGAGAATAGGCCCGTTCCACTACACTTCTATTTTCAAGCAGACAATCAATTTTTCTCGGCTCTTAAAGAGCTCAAAAAATATACATTTAAAAATAACGATAAATTCTTCTTAAATAATAAATTAGACTCACTTATCGAACACTTAAAGATCAATGATTTTCTACCTTGCATATATTTTTGCTTCTCAAGAAAAAAGTGCGAAAACTACGCAAAAGAATTATCAAAATTTAATTTTCTAAATGAGAATGAGAAAAAAGAGATCAGAGCTGTATACCAAGATCTAATAAAAAAATTTAAAATAGAACATCATCGTTCAGCTCAAGATATTCTATATTTGCTAGAAAGAGGAATCGCCTATCATCATGCAGGGCTACTGCCGCCATTAAAAGAGATCATTGAAAGAATATTTACAAAGAAGATGATAAAGGTGATCTTTACAACAGAGACCTTTGCACTGGGAATAAACATGCCTTCACGTACAGTATGCTTTGATGAGATAACAAAACACTATAAAAGAAGAGACCATTATCTAAGAACCAGAGATTTTTATCAGATGGCAGGGCGCGCCGGCAGACGAGGGATAGATAAAGAAGGCTATGTTTTTGTACGCCTAAGACCCTTTAAAGACGACATAAATGAGATGGGGATAATATCTAGAAATAAACCTGAGCTTATAAAAAGTCAATTTAATGCATCTTATGCAACAATACTCAACCTATATAATGATATCCAGGAAGAGATAATAACGATATATCCTGAAAGTTTTCATTATTTTCAAAACAGACATAGAAAATCAAGGGAAGCAAAAATGCTTAACTCTAAATTAAGGTTATTAAAAAACCTAAACTATATAAAAAACCAAAAATTGACTTCAAAAGGTAACTTTTCATCAAACATATTCGGTTATGAACTTATAATAGGAGAACTATATGAATCAGGGTTCTTTGAAAATATATCCTGGATTGAGCTTACAATAGCTATCTGTGCAATCATTACGGAATCAAGGGCAAAAGAACAAGATATAAAACTAGACAAACGTCTAAGAAAATTAAAGATTAAAATAAACAATATTACAACTAAGTTACAGAAACTTGAAAAGTCTTACAGAATATATCCAAGAATATTAAAACCCCATTTCCAGTTTGCAAAACCACTTCAAGCTTGGCTTATGGGTAATGACTTCGAAAAGATAGCAAGTATTACTTCAATAGACGAAGGAGAGATCATAAGGAATTTCCGTATGACAAATCAAGTCCTACGTGATATGAATCAGAGAATAATACCAGAGAGATTAAGAGAGAAGATTATTAAAGCATCTGATGTTTTAAACCGTGATATTGTTAATGCTGAGTGGCAGCTTAAAATTTAAGCCGCCACTATACTTTTAATCATAATCGATTAGCATTTCTCACCTATCAGTATTATAGAGTTTTGCATAAGAAGAAAAATCATCATTCAAAACATCTATAATATCTGCAACGCCTCTTAACCCTGTTATATTGCATTCTACATCACTCTCAGACAAGCTTTCATTATATGGAATTCGCAACCCCTCCAACCCATTATGCAGCTCATATAAAATTAGGCGTCCGACTCCACGCATTAAATTATCAGCTGCTTCAAAAGATTCACACTCAACCAATATAGTTAATGTCGCTTCATTAAATACTCCATCGTTAACCAGTAGATCTTTAACATGGCCAACAATAGTATCTATTAACTCAGGCTCCATCTTAGAGACAGCTTTCTCAATCTCCCCTATTGTTGATTTTATAGGTATTGAACTCAAGGTCATTATGACCTCTTCATAACTATACAAACCATTCAAATAATTATTCTCGGCAGCAGAACTCTTTGGATTCAATTCAGATATATTAACATTAACCTGATCTAAAACCTCTGCTGATACTACTAAGCTACCGGCGACAAACACTAACAGGACACTGCAGGCAACGATTCTATTCTTCATCTTACACCCCCCCCTTTTTTTTGTTAACAAGACTCTCTTTGAGTCAATCTATAACTAAACTGGAGTTTTTTAACATCATCAATCTCTCCAGTTAAAATATCATGTACTATCTTTACCGCCTCGTAACCCATGTCAACTAATGGGACATGCACTGTAGTCAACGGAGGATTCATATGCTTTACAATTGTTATATCGTCAAAGCCTACCACCTTAATATCTCTAGGACAATTGAGATTCAATTCACCTAGCGCACGTAAAACACCTATTGCCATAGCATCATTCAAAGAACAGATCAATCCTCTGAAATCAGGATTTTCAGTAAATATCTTCTTAGTCATCTCATAACCGCCGATCTCGCTAAAATGGCCATTAAAGATCCTGCTCTTATTAAAGTCTAGACTATGAGCACTAAGAGCATCTAAGAAAGCACTTTGTCTTATCTGAGCATCATGAGAATAAGACTCTCCGCCTAAAAGATAGAAATCTCTATTGCCCCTCCCTATAACATAATCTGTCATATCATATATTGCCTGGTAAGTATCTATGTAGACCTGACTAGCATTTAAATCTTTCTTGTAATCATTTATAACAACAAGAGGAAAACATCTTGTCTTCTCTAACTCCTCTTCTAAATGAGGGTATGTAATATGGTAGGCATGGGTAATAACAAGTCCATCGATACCAGCATTATCGAGTAAAAATCTAAATGAACTAAACTCCTCTTGAGATATAAGCTTTAAATCATACCCTATAACATCTAACCCCTTTAACACCCCCTTCATTATCTCGCCAACATAACCTGAAGTAGTATCTGTCTTAAAGTTCATAAGAACTCCTATAGTCCGAGAGAAACCCTGCCTTAGGGAACTTGCAGATCTATTAGGCATATACCCTAACTTTTTAATAATTGCTCTTATCTTCCCTAGGGTACTCTCTTTAAGAAGGCTCTCTGTCTTAGGGCTTAAAGCTCTTGATACTGTTGCAATTGAGACTCCAGCTTCCCTTGCTACATCTTTTATGGTCATATTTTACTCCCTATGTAAACGTTTACTGTAATCGTTTACATAGTAAATATAACACATTTAAAGTAATTGTCAAATAGAAATTTAGAAAATCCCAGCTATGAAAACACCACAATAAGGACAAATATTGTTATTTAGGTGATTTAAGGGCACACCAAGACCACTCCTCTCTACTACAGGCTTTGAACAATTATAGCAATAACTATTATTATCTTCTTCAATATTGCCTAAGTATACATACCTTAAACCAGCTTTTTTAGCTATACTTCTTGCTTTTATCAAAGTCTCAACAGGAGTAGGTTCTCTTCTTAGAAACTTATAATCCGGGTGAAACCTACTTATATGCCAAGGAACCTCTACTCCAACAGAAGCTATAAACTTTGCTATCCTAGTTAACTCTTCTTCTGAATCATTTTCACCAGGAATGATTAAAGTTGTTATCTCAATCCAAATACCACTCTCCTTCATGTATTTTATTGAATCTAAAACAGGTCTTAAGTGTGCCTTACAATTTTTAATATAAAAATCTTCATTGAAGCTCTTTAGGTCGATATTGACGGCATCTAAATAAGGCGCTATCATATCGATAGCTTGATAACTCATATAGCCATTGCTAACAAAAACATTATACAAACCCTCTTTTTTAACTATCTTAGCTATATCGTAAGCATATTCAAAAAATACTGTAGGCTCAGTATAAGTATAACTTATACTCTTGCAGTTATTTTTTTTAGCAGCTAAAACTACGTCTAAAGGCATCACATCGCTATCTGATTTAAGACCATCTGAAGATCTTTGAGATATCTGCCAATTCTGACAGAAACTACATTTAAAATTACATCCTACAGTTGCTATAGAATAAGACCTGCTGCCAGGATAAAAATGGTACAGAGGTTTCTTCTCAATTGGATCAACACAAGCAGCCGCCAACTCTGCATAGACATTACTATAGAGAATCCCTTCTTTATTCTCTCTAACCCCGCAAAGCCCAAATCTAGAATCAGCAATAACACAGTTATGGTTACAGAGATAGCAGTTAACTTTATTATCCTCAGCCCTTTTGTATAGATAAGCCTCCCTCTTCACTCTTGCTTGTCCTCTGAATCACAAATATTTCTTACTATACATTTAGAGCATAGAGGAGCCTTAGCTTTACAAACTTCCCTACCGTGACTTACTAAAATATAATTAAATTTTAACCAATATTTTTTCGGAAATATCTTCATTAAATCTTTTTCTATTCTATTAGGGTTTCTGCTGCTACTAAAACCTAAGCGATTAGATAATCTTTTAACATGGGTATCAACGGCTATTCCTTCTGCTTTTTCAAAAACAGAAGATAGCAATATATTGGCTGTCTTCCTTGCAACTCCAGGTAATTTAATAAGCGCATCCATACTATCTGGCACTATACCGTTAAAATCTTCTACTAAAATTTTAGACAATGTAATAATATTCTTAGTTTTATTCCTATAAAATCCAGTAGAATATACATCTTGCTCTAAATCTTCTCTTTTAGCTTTTGAAAATCCATAGACGTCCTTATATTTTCTAAATATATGCGGAGTTATCTCATTAACTTTTTTATCAGTACATTGAGCAGATAATATAGTTGCGATAAGTAATTGAAAAGGGGTCTTATAATAAAGTGCGGTCTTACTTTCTGGATATTCTTTGTTGAGTAAATCTATTATTTTAATAGCCCTACTCTTACTAATCATATCATTCAAAAGATCTAGATAATAAAAACAATAAGTCTGACAATCTGTTTAAATAAATTAAAATATATCTATTAAATACCATCTTCTTCTTATTTAAACTAACTACTCTTCTCTCTAATCTCCTTGATATAGTCCTGGCAACGTTTAAACTAGCACTAGAGCTATTAGAGTCTAG
>CAYRCW010000044.1:6727-8486 GCA_964422895.1 uncultured Planctomycetia bacterium
CAGTCTCAATCAGTATATTATCTTTATCCAACCTCTTAGAAGAGAGAGTCAGCGTCTTACCTTTATCACCTTTTTTTGTAACTATAGCCATATAAACACGACCTAATATATTATTTGCTTAACCAAAATAAGCATCTGTAATATAACGATGCATCATGCGGTGACTATTAAAATAGGTTGCAACCTTACCTATGGAATTCTTCATCATATCAATCCAGCTATCTCTCTGCTCGTAAAACATGGGTAATATCGCATATTCAAGTTTACCATATAGATCATGCTTCTCTTCTAGATCTAAATCTTTAGTAGATAGATGATCTCCGATAGGACCTATAGCCCATCCAGTGACACCTTCAATGCAACCTTCAACCCACCAGCCATCAGGTATAGAAAAATTAATACCTCCATTCAAAGCTGCCTTCATACCACTTGTACCTGACGCTTCCATCGGTCGCTTAGGCGTATTTAACCACACATCTACTCCTGGGATTAATATCTGAGCTTTCTCCATATTATAGTCTTCAACGTAGGCAACTTTTATCTCATCTTTAAGTTCATTAATATAAGAGAAGATTTCCTGGATCATCTTCTTGCCTGGTTCATCATAGGGATGAGCTTTACCAGCAAAAATCATCTGAATAGGAAATTTAGAGTTGATATCCTTAAGCCGTTCTAAATCCTGAAATAAGAGCTTATGCCTCTTATATGTTGTTGCACGTCTTGCAAAACCTATTGTAAAAACATCTTCAGACAATTTTATCTCTGATTTACTATTTACAAAATTAATTAAATTTTTCTTTGCTTTATGATGCGCCTCCCAAATCTCTTCATGAGGTATGGTCTCAACTCTACCTAAAAGCCCAGGCTCTTTGGCCCAACCAGGAAGATGCTTGTCATATAATTCTTTAAAATTATCTTCCGTCCAAGTATATGGATGTACTCCATTTGTAACCGAACTTATGACGTAACCAGGAAACATCTTCTTTGTTGTCTCGCTATGCTTCTTCGCAACACCATTAACAAAACCGCTTAAATTTAAAGCCAGAAGCGTCATGTTTAAAGAATCCTTACCTGCAAAGTTTTTAACAACATTTATCGGAACAATCTTAGGCAATACTTCTTCAGCAAGCTGATAAGAGAACTTATCATGTCCAGCTTCAACGGGAGTATGAGTAGTAAAAACGCATTTCTTCTGAATCTTTTCAATGTTGCCTTCAAACTCTTTAAAAACCTCAAGAGTAAGAAAACTCGCATGCCCTTCATTTAAATGGTACTTTGAGACTTCAACTTCAAGTGCTTTAAGCATCCTTACGCCGCCTATTCCAAGAACAATCTCTTGTTTCATTCTATAGCGCTTATCACCGCCATAAAGATATGAGGTAATATCTCTATCTTCTTCCTGGTTACCTTCTATATCTGTATCTAAAAATAGCACCGGCACCCTGCCTCCAGTAGTACTCTGTACTACATATAACCAAGCTTGAACTTTTACAGTTCTTTTCTCTATCTCAACTTCAACCTGCTGAGGCAATAACGTAAGATGATCTTTCGGTTCCCAATTATCTGGTTTCTCTATCTGCCAATTATCCTGATTAAACTCCTGCCTAAAATAACCCTTACGTAAAACAAGAGTGGTGGCAACCAGGGGAATATTCAAATCTGCGCTGGAGCGGACAGTATCGCCAGCCAAGATACCAAGACCACCACTATAAGTCGAAAATTCAGGCTTTACCCCTATCTCCATAGAAAAATATGCAAC
>CAYRCW010000045.1:0-8247 GCA_964422895.1 uncultured Planctomycetia bacterium
CACCTCCCTCATTAGAGTTTCTCTTAAGTTACTCTACCTTAATTGCTTCTACAGGACATTCGGATGCAGCCTGTTTTACCTTTTCTTCTACTTCCTTAGGAACAGGCTCAGCTATAACCACTGCCTTATCATTTTTCATTTCATATACTTCTGGACAAGTCTGGGCACACATTCCGCAACCCACGCAGATATCCTCGACAATTGTTGTTTTCATTATATCCCTCCTGAAGTATTATCTCTAATCATTTTTTTTCATCAGTACACTCATCTTCTTCCGGATTTTAATACCTTAAATCAAATATAAAACTGGGGGTGCTATTTTGCCTTTTCATTCCACATCGATTTTAATTGATTTTTCTTTTGATTCTTCTTTCTTAGGAAGCGTTGCCTTTAACACCCCCCCCTCTTGTAATTAGCTTTTACCTTGGCTGCGTCAACAAAAGAGGGTAAATCCACTGCTCGATATAAACTTCCCTATTAACCTACTTAACTTGATACTTACATTATACTGTAGAATTATTTTAACTCTACAAAGCAAAATAGGCACCCAACGCTCTTCACTTAAGACATAAGAGGTAAAGAGAGATAAATATCTAATAAAATATGACTTATTTCATTTAATCAAAATTACTCGCTTTTTTATAGAGAGATACTATCTAGCTTATAATCCTATATATTTGATTAAATGGTTTAGATTAAATGATCGCCTTTTTAGAGATAAAGAGATACTTTAATAGTTAATTTTGCCTACTGATATTAAGAGGATTAAATCACTTTTAAATAATTTAGACTAAATCGTCAAATTCTACCTAAAATAACTCTCTAACTGTTTGATTTCTCAAGACATAGAAAATGCCCTAAACCATGTTAGATTTAGGGCATTTTTATTTATCTCGAACCATAGTTCGAGCTTATATGCTGGCTCCACTTTCAGCTTGAACTCAAACCGTATTTCAATTGTTTTACCGAATACAATTCATGCCTGTAAGAAAAAGACCTTTGATCTTGCACCGCCCCAGGCACAAAAAACAAACCAAAAGTAACACATGCTATAATTACCACAACAATAAATGCTCTTCTTTATTTTTGAACAACAGCTTTTTTCATTCTATCCTCTTGATATTTAAGGACATTACTTTATAAATTTCCGTCTAAAACGCGCGACATACCAGAATACAACCGGAACGAATATAAATGTAAAAAGAACCGAAGCCAGCATACCTCCAACCATAACCACTCCCATAGCCTTTTTGGCGCTCATAATTGCAGCTAACTGCGGCATAACCCCTAACACAATTGCAAGGGAAGTCATGATAATCGCTCGAAACTTAACTGACGCGCCCAGCCAAAGCGCCTCTTTAACAGCTACCCCTTCTTTCATTTTTATCATAGTATAATCAAGCATCAAAATAGCATTATTAACCACCAATCCCACAAGCATAACCATGCCCATCATCGAAGCAATATTGATAGACTGATTAGCAAACATAAGCCCTATAAATACCCCAACATATGAAGTGAGTACTGTCATCATGATCGGTAATGGGAATAAAGTTGAATTCATAAGAGCTGCCAAAAGCATAAACGTAAGGATTACCGCCAGAATAAACGCATGGCCCAACTCCTGCTGGCTTTCTTTTTGATGTTCTGAAAATCCCACATAGGTATAGCCATATCCCGGCTCAAACTGTAATGCCTTAAATTCCTCATCCAAAATATTCCTTGCGTATCCCAGTGAAGATTTAGACAAAAATCCCTCTAAACGTATCACCCTGACTTTATCTCTATGCATAATCTTTGGCAACGCCTTGTCGTCTTTTAATATGCCCAATTCCGTTATCGGAACAATACCTTTTTGTGAAAGTGCCGTTATTTCTTTAATATCATCAAAATCCGTCACATACCGATCATCAAGCTCCACATGGATATCATACTCTTCCCCTTTTTCCTTATATATATTATCATCATTGCCATATATAGAAGAACGTAGAGAAGCGCCGACCTTAGCATTATTTAACCCATATGATAATAACTTGTTTTGCTCAGGGATAAACTGTATTTCTTTTTTCGGTGTCTTATAAGAAGAGTCTACGGAACGAAAATAACCGGACCGTTCCATAATCTCTTTCATCTGTTTAGACAATAAAATCATCTTATTATAATCAAGACCATAAACATTTATCGAAACATCACCGGTTTCTCCTCCTTTTGGTTCCCCCCGTATAAGCGTGATTTCAGCGCCCGGGATCTTGGCCATAAACGGT
The DNA here is from genome assembly GCA_964422895.1 of uncultured Planctomycetia bacterium. Classification (GTDB taxonomy): domain Bacteria; phylum Omnitrophota; class Gorgyraeia; order Kaelpiales; family Kaelpiaceae; genus Kaelpia. Next base: position 2,265 of record CAYRCW010000045.1, read on the forward strand.
ATAAGCACATCAATGACCTCTGCGTCAGAACGTTTCCGGACTTTTGAGGGCACAAGATCCAAATCAATCTTAGCATTTTCTACCCCATTTTCTCCGATATTAGTTAAGTATGATTTCTTTTCCGGCAGAGAATCAATGCGTGCCTCAATGATTTTCACTACCTCTAATGTGCGTTCAATTGTTGAGCCTTGAGGCATAGCCACTTGAATCCCAATCTTATCCTCATCATCTTTCGGCATAAAATCATTTCCGATATAAGGCAATACAAACCTCATTGATAAAACTATAGCTAAAACAAACACAATCGTTGTTTTTGGAAATTTAAATATTAAATCAAAAATATATTTATATTCCTTATGTAGAAAATCCAGCATATTATTAACAACTTTTATCAGCCAATCAAAAACATTAAATCCCTTTCTTTTTTCTGCTGTATTATTATCACGTTTTTTCAGTAGAAGCCCGCATAACATCGGAGTAAGCGTAAAAGATGCCAATAAAGAAAATGCTGTTAAGTAAATAACCGTCAACCCAAACTGCCGCATAAACTGCCCGACAATACCTCCCATCATTGACATGGGAGCAAACACCACTAGGTTTGTACCCGTAGAAGCTAAAATTGCCCCGGAAACTTCTTTCGTCGCTGCTATTGCCGCATTCTTCGCGCTTTCGTGATGCTCAATGTGCACTAGAACATTTTCAATAATCACAATCGCATTAGCGATAAGTGTGCCCAAGGCAGTAGCTATTGCCAGCAGAGTCATAAAGTTTATCGTAAACCCTGACCCGTTTATTAAAAAACAAGCGGAAATCAATGAAGTAGGAATAACAATCGCCGCAATAAATGTCAGCCTCGCCTGCCCGGTAAACAAATATAAGATAACAACTGTCAGTAATATCCCGATAAAAATATTAAGCCATGTACCATTCGTTTCATTAATAATAAACACCGAGCTATCCGTAGCTATTTCCAGCTTCACACCCTCAGGCAGTCCGGCCTGAAACTCATTCATCCGGCGGTATATCTCGCGGGAGATATCAACCCCGTTACCGTCAGATACTTTATTTACGGCAAGCCCTACGACATCTCTCCCATTATAGCGGGCCATTGACTCGACCTTTTTAAAGCTGTCTTCAACCCGACCAATCTCTTTAAGCGCAAATATCTTACCATCTGATGAAGTAAGGGCCATATTAGCAATCTCACCTACATCCTGAAATTCACCCACAAAGCGCACGCTCAAAGAATTCCGACCTTTTTCTAATAGGCCTCCGGGAATATTCTTATTCTTGTCTTTGATTGCGTCAATCACTTCGGAAATGCTGATATAGTGTTGTTTCATCAGCAGCGGATCCAGCCATACTTTTATCTGGCGTTCTTTGCCGCCATACACATCAACCTTAGCCACCCCTCTTACAGAGGAAAATTTATTTTTAAGTGTTTTGTCCGCGTATTCATAAAGAGTCCGGGTATCAAGCGTATCGCTTAAAAGGACAAGGTTCAGCACCGGAACCATTAAAGGGTCATATTTTTCGATGATCGGTTTATCAATGTCTTCAGGCAAATCATTTAAAATCGCCTCAACCTTATCCTTAGCCTCAATTGATTTAACGTTAACATCGGCAGACATCAAAAATTCAACATATATAAACCCAAAATCATTAAAAGACTGGCTGCGAATCTTCTTAATCTCAGATAACTCTGAAACCACATCTTCTATCTTTTTAACTACTAATGTTTCTACTTCCAAAGGTGTTGCCCCAGGATATGTTACTGATATTGTTACAATCGGGAAATCAACCTTAGGTGCTTTCTCTATTGAAAGGCTATATAAAGAAACAAACCCCATGATCACAAATACCATAATCAACATTATTGTTGTAACCGGGCGTTTTACAAAAAATTCTATCATTATATATTTTCTCCTTTTAACACATCCGCTTGGCAAGTATCAGATACAATGCAAATCTTATCATGCGGTTTAAGCAATGCCTGTCCGCGATAAATTATCAAATCTCCCTCTTTTACTCCTGAGCCGATAATCGCTCCATATCCATTGCGCGCTAAAACTGTAACTTTTACTTTTTCCGCTTTGCCACTTACAATTTTCCAGACAAAAAATTCTTCATTTACAATATCTATAATTTCATTAGGCAGAGAAATTACGTTTTCAAATGTATCAATATGCACATTGATAACAATTGCCTGCTGTTTTTGAGCAATATCATTATCAAAGGCAACGCGTACCATAAACATCCCATTATTTATATCCGCATCATGAGCAATCTCCGCAACACATCCGCTAATTAACCCAGTCTCTGTCTGTTCAAATATAGCTTGTTTTGCTTTTAATTTTTCCCAAATATTACGGGTCACAAACACTTCCGCTATACGATTCGTTACAGGACACACAGTTATTTTTATATATTCTTTTATATCACCTCTGACTGCCTCATGCGCGACAACCGGCTTGCCCTGCTGCTGCCACTCGCTAATTACACTAACTATATCTTTGCCTCGCCGATATTTCACATCAGCTTGTTTCCACATTATCAAGGCAATTCCGGCAATTATAATTAATAGGTATACCTTTATTCTTATATTCATGTTTTTTAAGCGTTTTACCATAGCTATACTCCCGAAATCTTTTCTATCTTTGCCATCGTTATATTAATATTAAACAAGGTGTTCTGCATATTAAGCCTTTCACTGCTCAATAAAAGCTCCGCGTCATTCAAATCCGCAAGCGTTACCTGCCCTGACTTAAACATATCCTGCGCCATTTTAAACGATTCTTCAGCAAGCGCTACCGCCTGGCGGTTTGCCTGTAGCGTTTCAATGTCTTTATGGTATTTGGCAATAGCGTTTTCTAATTTTAAAGTTAATGTTTTTTTCACCTTTTTCAGCTCAAGCTCAGCATTACGCCTCTCTATCCGTGCTTGCCGCAGCTTTGCTGATATCTGTCCGCCAGTCCAAAGCGGTACACTTACCTTTATTCCGGCAACCCCGTAATTATCAAGGTTTTTCCTGCCAATATCCGCGTCATTACCTATACCTTTATAATCCCATGACCCAAAGGCCGCGACAGTCGGATAATATTCTGCCCGATTTATCGCCACCACATCACTACTTGCCTCAATACCGCACTCAAGCGCCTTTAACGTGGGCTCATCGTTTTGCAGCGATACGAGAAACTTATTTTTATTAATACGTTTATATTCATCGGCAAAACTTTCGATAAGCTCTACTTTTGTCGCAATGTTCACACCGATAAGCACCTTGAAACTTCGCTCCGCCGAATCAAGCCCTGACATAGCTTCATTGACCCGGGGTATACGTGAAGCAATATCCGCGTTCATCTTTATCACATCCCGTTTTGAGCTTCTGCCTCCGGCAGACCTTTGCTCAAGTAAAGATTTATTTTTTTCAGCATTATCAAGTGAAGCCGCAAGGATATTCCGCGTGTTCTGTGCCAAGACCAGACTGTAATAACTTATTTTCGCCGCATAGGCAATATCTTGCTTTGTCGCGTCTTTTTGTAAGCGCGCGATATCCGCATACTTTTGCGCGAATTTTACTGCTGAAGATACTTTGCCAAATGACCACAATAACTGGCTTACCTTTACTCCTACCCCCAAACTGTAATCATTAATGGTTGCCGCAGCAGATTCCGGATACTCAAAATTATTTACCCAAGAGCTCTCCGCATTTAATTGCGGATAGATACCTGATTTCACTTGCCGATACTGCTCAAATCTTTTCTCGATCTCATTACTAGCAATCGCGTAGTCTTCGCTTTCAATAAGCGCCATTTCAACAGCCTGCTGCACATTTACACGCGTTACTTCTTCCGCGTAACTTCTAGCCGGAACAAAACATGCCCCCCAAACAATCATCATTTCTATAATAATCTTATTTGCTCTCATCCCTCTCTCCTGTTTTCATTTTTCCATCTGCAGCTATTGCCAAAGATTAAATACTTTATTGTAAGCATTTATTACACTCTTATCAGAGTTTTAAAACATTTTCTAATATCTCCAATGCCTTCAATACCTTTTTCTTTTCTTTTTCCTCAATCTTATTAAATCTTGAAAATAAATATTCTTTTCTCTTGTCATCAATAGCGAAAAACACTTTTTTGCCTTTCTCGGTTATTTTGATATTTACTATACGCCTATCTCTTTGTGCCCGCTCTCGTTGGGCAAATCCTTTTTTGACTAGCTGGTTCGCGCACCCTGTTGCTCCGGCTCCGGTTATCGAAAGATTTTCTTTAAGAGTACTCATCGGATGAAGCTTCCCATCTCTTAAACAAAAAAGCGCATAATATTGAGCGAAAGAGAATCCCCGTTTTAACAATAATTCTTTTCCCCGCAGCTGCAAGCACTTCATTATGCTTTGAATTGAACGACAAAATTGCGCAAGATCATCCTTTTTATTTTTCATGCTCTTTCCCTTATTTTTTTATCGCTCATTATTCCATAAAAAAATGTTTCCGTAAGAAACGAGGCCTTCTGGGTAAGAGAAAATTTCTTATTATCTGCGTGCCAGTTAAATATTAATCCGTTCACCATTCCTGTTAATATCCAAATACAATTATCTATGTCTATATTTTTTTTAATTAAATTTTTCCTTATTCCATTTTTGAAGATAGTTCTTATTTTATCTATATTGCCATGAAAATGCTCAAAATACCTATTGCTTACCTTTTTTTTAAATTCACTCTGTTGATGCACGATCATATCTAGAAACAAAGGATTTTTTTCAAAAAATAACAAATAAGTATGTACAGCTGCCTCTAAATTTTTTATTGGGTCTTTTATTTTATCTGTTGCCATTCTAATGTTTTCATCTAATTCATCTAATCCGGCTAAAACGATCTCAAGAAACAGGTTTTCTTTATTCTTAAAATACCGGTACATCGTTCCCTTCCCGATTTTTGCTTCTTTGATAATCGCATCTGTGGTTGCGAGATAAAATCCTTTACGGGAAAAAACTTTTATCGCAGCACTTAAAATCTCATCCCGCCTTTGCTGTTCTAATTGCTTCATTTTTACCTTACCCTTAGTCCTCATAACTTTGTTTTCCCTAAGCAAGATCCAATTATAAATATTAAAATTAATGTTATACTAGCGAGACATCGAAAAATATTCCACTCCCCATCAGGCAGGTATCGATAAAATAAGTTCTATACAGAATAAATCCTACCGCAACCATAACGGATAGACAAATCCATTGTATTTAACTCTTGCCTTTTTTACACTTCATTATAACCCGCTTGCCTGTTCTTTTCACTGCTGACTGACCAGTCCGTTAATTACAAAATACCTTAACCGTTTAAAAATGTCAATATATTGTTCTGGCTAGTAGTGTAAAATTTTGGACACTTTGAAATTAAAAGTTATTTGGAAGGATAAAGAGAGATAAATATTTAGAGAAATAGACCGTATTTCATTTAATTAAAATTACTCGCTCTTTTATAGAGAGATACTATCTAGCTTATAATCCTATATATTTGATTAAATGGTTTAGATTAAATGATCGCCTTTTTAGAGATAAAGAGATACTTTAATAGTTAATTTTGCCTACTAAGATTAAGAGGGCTAAATCACTTTTAAATAATTTAGACTAAGTCGTCAAGTCCTACCTAAAATAACTCTCTAACTGTTTGATTTCTCAAGACATAGGAAATGCCCTAAACCATGTTAAATTTAGGGCATTTTTATTTATCTCGAACCATAGTTCGAGCTTATATACTGGCTCCCCGGCGAGGACTCGAACTATAATCTTAACCCTCATTTAATCTCCGCTTTGCCTTTCTTCTTCCTTCTCTTCGCCGTAGAACTCTCTCTTTATCTCTTCGGCTAATTGGAGTATCTCTTTATTATCAACTGATTATACAAAGTATATTATATATTTTGTATTAGGCCGGTGTTGCGGTACCACCTAAAATAGAAAACAATAACATAAAGATTAACACCTGAA
>CAYRCW010000046.1:0-1535 GCA_964422895.1 uncultured Planctomycetia bacterium
GGCTTAGTAATTGGAGGTCTAACACTACCTTTATTTAAGACTATTATAGAGACTTTTGATGGTAGTCTGCCTTTTTTTCAAAGAGCTCGTTATAACTATCGAGACCATGTTCTTTACGGAAGAGGTGTTGTCTTAGGCCTTGGTATTGCCTATGCATTTAGTCATAGTTTTATCGATTGGGATATGTCAGATAGAGTTCTATTTGGAGCAATCATTGCTATTATATCCTCAGCTGGTATAAGTATTTTAAGGGATGTTTTTTATAAGTCTAGGTCTCAAGGGCGTATTCAATCTTGGAGAAGATACTTTGTAGATGCTATATTGGGCGCTTTTATAGGTAGTGCATTAGCCTTCTACTTAGATGCTTTGCAAGTCCCCGTTGTTATAGAAAAGTTTAAACTATATACAAGTTCGGGTTTTAAAGCTGTTGAATATATAACATATCCTTTAGTTAATAAATGGGGAAGAATAGATCTTGGAAGCTATCGTGGCGGTGTAAGATTGTTATTTAATGAGTCTCTTGCCGGAGTTATAAACTGGTCTGTAGCTGCCTGGTTATTTGCTATAAACAAAGTGTTTCTTCTTGCTCTATTTGAAAAACATAAAGCCCCTATTAAGTTTTTCTTTTCTAGGGAAGGTTTATCTCAGCTTATAGAGCATATGATATATGTATTGCGTTGGGGTCTTTGGATGTCTCCTATTATTTTTACTTTCTTAAGAATGATGCCAGATCCAACATGGTATAACCAGGATGGAGCTATTCGTACACTTGTTGCTATATATAATAATATTACTATGTCAGATCAGGCCTTTAGAGAGTGGAGCTTAAATCTCTTTGTGTATGTTTTGGCTTTCGACTTTTTCCGGGTTCTTATCTGGATGGATCATATGGGTCTACGTGTTGCAACCCTGGTTAACTTAAGTTTCATAGGTCTTGATAAACTTGATGATAAGGTTGCTAAGTTTATCAAGATGGATACAGCACAGCGTTATATTCCGGAAGCAGTTAAAAGGTTCTGTACTTGGGGGCCATTATTAATACCTTTCTATATCCCAAGAGGTGAGGAGTGGAACTATGCTTGGAATCAGTCAGCTGCGATACGTGACTCTGTTGGAGGTGGACTAGCTCTATTTTTAGAGAGAGTTAGCTCTATGCAAATACTAGTAGCTTTTTTAACTACCGTTTTTGTTTTTAGCGTAATATCGTTCTTCGTCCGTTCTTTTAGAAGGCGGTCGAGAAGGAGATTTTTAAAGACCTATAGTATAGAGAACAAAGCAGGATACAGAACATTTCTTAAAGAGAACGGTGATATATATAGTCAGGTTGACCATAAGAAGAGAAGCGTCTATCCGCCGGAATACGATATCACTAGGCGTTCCTATGATCTTATAGACCCTTGCGGTAGGATATTATATCTGGTTGATGACTCTACTGAGGCCAAACAGCGTTACTGGCCTATAGTGGGTAATTTCCCTGAAGATAAGTTTAAGCCTTCTAAGATAACGATGGGTAAAGACTCTCTTTGTATAGTTAA
>CAYRCW010000046.1:1635-7011 GCA_964422895.1 uncultured Planctomycetia bacterium
TATCTTGGCAGAAATGTAGCGGTTCTATGGGTATCTTAGCTACAGATGTATCCCCTGAAGGTATACTATTTTCTAGGATGGACTTTATAGGTCGTGCCCAAAGTATATGGCACCCAAGAGTTTTAGATACTCTAGAATTTATGAAGGCTGAGAATACTGAACGTTATCCTACCTTTGACCCAATAGGTAGTCTTATGCTTAATGTAGATATTGAGCCTAAGTCATCTAAGAGTATAAAACTTATGATTGGCTATGAAGAGAGCCGCGAAGAGGCTATCGAGCTTGTAAAGAGATTGTTAAAGCCCAAGCAGACAGCTATAGATTATGAACCTAAAAAAGAGAAAAAACTTCTTATTGGTCATGGAGAGATTCTACCTGGAACACCACAGCCTTACTCTGAGTATGCTGATAACGGCAATAAGATAATAGTTAAGACTCCCTATACTCCAAGACCATATGACCATGCTATGTCTAACTCTTTAGGGCACTCTCTTATGGTTACAAATCGAGGTTTACATACATCCTGTAATGGTAACTCTCAGCAGAATCGTTTGACTCCGGATTGGCCCGACACAGTTACAAGGGAGATACCGGGAGAGGCTATATATTTATATGATATAGACGAGGATAGCTGGTATTCTCCGGCTTATTTCCCTCTTAATGATAATAGTGTTAAGAATACATCTGAATTCAGTGTTGATGGCAGCGCAGTATTCCATATGAAGGGGAAGGACATCTCTACAGAGTTAACCGTATTTGTTCCACCAGATGAGCCGCTTGGTCTATACTTGTTAAGCATAAAGAATAATAGTGGGCGTAAGAAGAGGTTCCGCATCTCTCCTTATTTCCAGATGGTGCTTGAATTTATGCCTGAACGGTCAGGTGAGTTGATAATGAACTATGATAAGGAGAGCGATACTCTCTTATTCTATAATCCGCGTAATATGTTCCGTAAAGGTTGGGCCTTTGTTTCAAGTTCAGAACCTTCTGTTAGCATAGAGACAAAAAGAGGAAGATTTTTTGGCTCAGGTAGAGGGGTTACTCATCCATTTATGGTAGAGAGAGGTAAGGCTGATGATACTCAGCTTTGCGATGATAGACAGATAGCAGCACTCTTAACAACAGTTGAGATACCTGCAGGAGGAGAGCATACTATTGCATTTACTCTTGGGCAGATAGACGAGAAGGATAATGCGCTTAAGTTAGCTAAAAAATATAAGAGTATAGATAATGTAAAGAAGTCTCTTGAAGAGACGCGCAATTGGTGGTTAAAATTCGTTAGTACAGTAAATGTAAAGACAGATCAAGTTGAGTTTGACCGCTATCAAAATTGGCTTAAATATCAGGCTTTAGCGGAGAGAATTTGGGCTCGCAGGGGATTTTATCAGACAAGCGGAGCCTATGGATTTAGAGATCAGCTTCAGGACTCAGTAAACCTTATTTGGGTAGATCCTAAGCTGGCCAGAAAACAGATTGTACTACATGCCTCTCATCAGTTCTTTGAGGGAGATGTATATCATTGGTTCTTTACTCAGGTTGATGGGAGAACTGCTTTTGCTTCGCGTTCTCATGCCTCAGATAATCCTCTCTGGCTTTCTTGGGCGGCTGTAGAGTATGTTAGGATGACTGGCGACTCCTCACTCTTAGATGAGACTGCATCCTATGTATGGTCAGAGTTTCCGTTTGCCGATCTTCCACACAATAAAGCAGGCTGGGGTCATATTTACCATCGTTCAACTAGGGCAGAGTCTGTCTATAGACATGCTTTAAGGTCTATAGATCTTGTATTAGAAAAGAGGCTAGGAGAGCATAGTCTTCCTCTCATAAGAACCGGGGATTGGAATGATGGTCTCGATGAGATAGGAAGCGAGGGAAAAGGCGAGAGTATCTGGCTTGGATTTTTCTTATACTATATATTAAAACGTATGATTCCTATTATTGAAAATAGAGAGGGATCTAATCGTAAAAAGCATTATATTAAGAAGCTGAAGAAACTTGAAGATGCTCTTGAAGGTACCTGGAGAGAAGATAGATATCTGCGTGCTATTCATGATGATGGTACAGAGATCGGTATAAAAGATAGTGGAGTATGGGAGATAGACGCTTTAACTGCTGCCTGGGCTGTTAAAGCAGGGGTAAATCTAGAGAGGTCTTTAATAGTTTTTCATACAGCGCTTGATGTTCTTGAGAGAGAAGATGTTGTATTGCTTGGTTGGCCGGCATTGCGCGAAGATACTAAGCCTTACCTTGGAAGAAGTTCCCGGTATCCTGAGGGAGTGCGTGAGAATGGAATGTATTGCCATGGCGTACAATGGCTTATAAGGGCTGCTAGAGTGCTTGCAGAACGTTTTGAGAAGCTGGGTGATTATAAGAAGGCTGATGAATATAGAGCTATAAGTTATAGATTATGGCGCAAGATTACTCCTATAGATCATGTTATAGGTGATAAGATAGAGATTTACGGTGGCCAGCCTAATAAACAGCCGGCAGATATTTTAACTAATTTTGAAGTAGGGCGTATGATCTGGAATGGGTATACAGGTGCTGCTGGGTGGTTATTCCGCCAATCTATGGAAGGTGTTATAGGAGCTTCCCTTGTTAATAATAAGCTTGTTATCCCAGATGATATAGATAAACCTAGAGGCAAATTAAAGATAGAGAAGGTCTCTAGGGATATAAGCAAGAGTCCTTTAGCTTAGTTTTTGGAATTGTAAAATTATATTTCAGCAATATATTTTTCCTAAAACTTTTATTGATTTTTTAATTTTTAATTGGTACATTACGTTATGTTTTTCAAATTTAAAGGAGGCAGATTGTGAGTAAAAAACTGACTAGAGGTCTTAAAAGTAGGCGTAGAAGAAAGAGGATGTCTGGTAAGCCAAATAAAAACAAGAAGGAAAAATAGATTTGGATTTAGGTGATGTACTTAAATCTTCTAAGAAGATTGCCTTAAGTGCCGGAGATTATATTCTATCTAATTTTGGTAAAGTAAAAAGCATTGAATTTAAAGGAGAACGTAATCTTGTTACTGAGGTAGATAAAAAATCTGAGGAGATGATAAGAGGTTTTCTCGTTAAAGCCTACCCCGACTTCGATTTTATAGGTGAAGAGTTCGGAGGAGAAGCTAGTAGTGAGTATTATTGGTTGGTTGATCCTATAGATGGAACCAATAACTTTTCGCATAACTTTCCAGTGTTTTGCATATCAATAGCGCTTTTAAAAGATAAGATTCCTCTGCTTGGGGTTATCTATGATCCAACACGTAAAGAGTTATTTTGGGCTACAGCTAAAGAAGGTGCTTACCTGAATAATAAAAGAATTTTAGTTTCAAAGATAGACAAGATAAAGCAGGCATTGGTTGCAACTGGGTTCTATTATGACTTTAAAGATCAATCGGATACTAATATAGAACATTTTTTCAATTTTATTTATCATGTTCAAGGTATACGTAGATGTGGAGCCGCAGCTTTAGACCTTGCCTATGTTGCATCTGGCAGGTTAGATGGATTTTGGGAGCTAGGATTGAATCCTTGGGATACTGCAGCGGGAATTCTTCTTGTTGAAGAGGCTGGAGGTAGAGTTACAAGGAGGGATGGAGAGAAGTTTAATCCTTTTTGTTCGAACATAGTAGTTTCTAATGAACTTTTACACGAAGAGATGCTGAGAATACTCTCCTTAAAAGGTAGAATAGGATAACATTCAATAAAGTTGTTTTGATTTTTGAATTTGATGTGCTAGAATATAGCCTTGCTGGTTGATTGGTCCCGTAGCTCAATTGGCAGAGCAGCTGACTCATAATCAGTTGGTTCCAGGTTCAAGTCCTGGCGGGACCAGCTTAGAGTGATTTAAGAGTGTTGAGCGGGCGGTTAGCTCAGTTGGCTAGAGCGCCACGTTCACATCGTGGATGTCGGAGGTTCAAGTCCTCTATCGCCCAATTATAAATTGATATGAAAGTGCAAGACTTTAAAAAACAGATAGAATTTCTAAAAGAGCTTCAAGGTTATGATTCTAAGCTTCGCGATTTATATTTTCGCAAAGATGATATGCCTAAAAAACTTGAAGATTTCAGAGTAGGATTAGAGCGGAAAAAAGAGGATATCGATAGAGTTGAAGAGGAGATAAAAGATTTACAGGTTAAGATAAAAGATAAAGAGTTAGAGCTTCAGAGTGCTGAAGAGGGTATTCAGAAGTTTAAACAGCAGCTTCTTCAAGTTAAGACCAACAAAGAATATAAAGCTCTCTTAAGCGAGATAGAGAGTAAGAAGGCCGATAATTCGTGCATTGAAGATGATATATTGAAACTTATGGATAGTCTTGATGATATAGGTAGAGATTTCAATAAAGAGAAAGGCGAGCTTAAAAAACTTGAAGAAGAGTTTAAAAGAGAAGAGGTTAAAGTCAGAGAAGAGATAGCTTTAGTTGAAAGAGATATTCAATCTCAGAAGTCAGAGAGAGATAAGATTGCTCAAGAAGTTGACTCTGAAATTATCGTTATATATGAGAGGTTAATTAAAAGCAAAGATGGTATAGCCATAGTGCCTGTAGTCGATGGGGCTTGCGGTGGTTGCTATTTAAGTCTTCGTCCTCAAACTATAAATGAGATAAAAAGAGCAGACAATATTGTTACTTGTGAGCGGTGCTCTAGAATATTCTATCTCGATGAGTAGTTTTAAGCTTTATACCGACGGTTCTTCTAGGGGTAATCCTGGTCCAGCTGGGATTGGAGTTGTTGTAAAAGATTCTAAAGGGGTTAATATAAAAGAGGTCTCTATGTCTATTGGCTCTACTACTAATAATGTTGCTGAATACCTAGCTCTTATAATTGGTCTTACTGAGGCATTGATTTTAAAGATAGATGATCTAAAAGTATTTTCAGATAGCGAGCTATTAGTAAAACAGGTTAAAGGAGAGTATAAGACGAAGAAAGAGCATTTGAAACCTCTGCTTGTTCATATAAAATATCTAATAAAAAATTTTAAAAAGATAGAGTTTAATCATGTCTTAAGAGAGTACAATAAAGAGTCTGATAAGCTTGCTTTTTCTGCTACAGAATCAAAAAATGTCTTATTTTAAAGAGGCAGGTTGGATAGCTGCTCTTTCTTTTGAAGGAGAGGAAAGTCCGAACTCAGAGGGTGAGTGTATTCCGATAACTTCGGAACGCAGGCTTTTTAGGCCTGTTAGGATAAGAGCCACAGAGACGAGTTCTCCCATTTGGGAGAGGTGAAACGAGGCAATCTCTACGCGAGTTAAGGTTAAATAGCCCGCATTTAAGGCTGACCCGGCTTAGCGGGTGGGTTAACCGCTAAATACCTGAAGCAATTCAGGTAGTAGACAAATAGCTATCTAAAACAGAATTCGGCTTACGGACCTGCCTCT
>CAYRCW010000047.1:0-1456 GCA_964422895.1 uncultured Planctomycetia bacterium
CCTTTATCTAAGGCTCTAAGGCAGGATTTTACTTTTGGTATCATACCGCTTGATATAACTTCTATTCTTACAAGCTCATCTACCTCTGAAACATTTAAGCTTGATATTAAACTCTCCTCATCGCTCTTATCTCTTAAAATACCCTTTACATCAGTAAGGAGAACTAACTTCTCAGCATTTAAACTTACTGCTATTTCTGAAGCCATATCGTCTGCATTGATGTTGTATAACTCACCATCCTTATCCAGACCTACTGGCATAATAACTGGTATAATCTCTTCCTCAATCAGTTTTAAAATATTGTCTGGTTTCACCTTACTAACCACACCAACATAGCCTAAACTCTTTGATTCTTGTTTTACAGATACATTTTTATCTATCTTGGGGTCAACACACTGCGCATCGCCCCTAAAACTCTTGATCTCGTTAACTAGATTCTCATTCATATCTTTAAGAACTTTGTAGACCATATGCATAGTCTTCTTATCTGTTACTCTCTTCCCTTCAATAAACTTAGATACTCCTCCTGACTGAGCTATTAACTCTGTAATCTTATAACCACCGCCATGAACAATAACCGGCTTTATACCTACAAGAGACATGAAGGCTATATCCTTCAATATATTATTCTTTGCATCTTCACTTAATAGAGCTCTACCGCCATATTTAATGACAATAATCTTACCTCTAAACCTTTCAATATAAGGAAACGCCTCAACTAAAATATGAGCTTTTTTAATTAAATCTTCCATTAGCTATTTAATTTAACATAATCAGGAGAAAGATCAGTCGTGTATATAAAAAAACTTTCTTTACCCTTTTTAAAATCTAAAATAATTTTTACCTCTTTTGACCTCTTTAAATAATCATTAACTTTAACTTTTTTATTATATAGGCTAAGACCATCTTTAACAACTTTGATATTACCATAACTTATATCATAACTATTTCCAACACCCAAACCTAAAGAACCAACGGAAGATAGTATCCTGCCCCAATTAGCACTATTACCATATAATGAGCTTTTAAGGAGCATTGAAGACGCAAGCTTTCTACATATCTTCTCAGCTACAGCTTTACTCTTTGCAGATTTAACCTCTATCTTAACTATTTTAGTAGCTCCTTCACCATCTTTAACTATTTCATATGCTAAATCATAAAGCACCTTAAAAACACCTTTTATAAATTCATCTCTATCTTTAATAGAACCTTCAACATCAATAGAACTAGCACCATTGGCCAAAGCAAGAAAAGTATCGTTTGTACTCTGATCAGCATCTATAGATACTCTATTAAAAGTTAGATCAAGAGCTGATTTTACAATCTTAGTTAAAGAGTTCTTCTTTATCTTAGCATCCGTTAAAAGAAAAGACAGAGTTGTAGCCATATTAGGCTCTATCATCCCAGCTCCCTTAGCTATGCCCAATATAGTGACACCGCTCTTAAGTCTTACAGA
>CAYRCW010000047.1:1556-6557 GCA_964422895.1 uncultured Planctomycetia bacterium
CTGTTTACTATAATGGCTCGAGCAAAACCATTTTTTATATTCTTTTTACATAACAGAAGTGATTCAGATTTATACTCATTCTTAGTAAAAAACCCAACCGCATCCGCACTCTCCTCGGTTATTATAATACCAAGGTCTTTAGAGCTCTTTTTAACGCCGGAGTTTAAACCGTTAAAAAGAAAACCTCTCGGTGTGATCATATTAAACCTTCTCTTTCATCGCAACCCAATGCAATATTCATATTCTGTACAGCTTGAGAGGCAGCCCCTTTACCTAGGTTATCTATGCAAGATATTATCAAAAATGTACTGCTATTTATAAACTCCAGATGGCCTAAATCACAGAAATTAGTAAAGGCAACATTCTTAAGCTCAGGAGACTCTCCTTTCTTAGATATTCTTATAAAAGGTTCTTTAGAATAACACTTTTTATATAGACTGTAGAGATCTTTTCTCTTTTTATCTTTAAATACAACATATATCATACTAATTATACCTCGATTGATAGGTACAATCTGAGGAATAAAGCTAAGGTCTATTCTTTTACCTAGCTCATCTTGAAAGAAAGATACAACCTCTGGCATATGTTGATGTTTATTTATCTTATACGGCCTAAGGTTACCATTAAGTTCAGAAAATATTAACCCTGTCGCTGCTTTTCTACCTGCTCCTGAGGTACCAGTCTTAGAGTCGACTATAATCTGCGCATCTTTTAATAGTCCCTCTTTAGCTAGAGGATAAAGCCCTAATATCATGCTTGTCGGATAACAGCCAGGGTTTGCAATCAATTTAGCCTCTTTAATCTCTTCTCTGTTGATCTCAGGAAGGCCATAGACTGCTTTTTTTAAATTCTTCTTATCAATATGGTCAGTCTTATACCACCTCTGATAAGACTTGTAATTTTTAAACCTGTAATCAGCTGAGAGATCTATCAAAAGACCAACTTTATCTAAAATATCTGGGGCAATCTTCATAGATACTGTATGCGGAAGAGCAAGAAAGACAACATCTACAGAGTCTAATTCTTTTTTATTAAACTGACTAACTCTTGTATTAACTACATTTTTAAACTCAGGAAATATTGAGTCTATCCTCTCACCTCTCTTATCCACCGCTTTATCCCAAAGTTTATGAACTTTAACAAGCGGATGCCTAGAGAGATAATGTATTATCTCTTTGCCTGTATATCCCAATGCCCCAATTATTCCTACATGTATCATTCTAACCTCCTATAAATAAAACAATTAACCCTATTATACAACAGTAGTAACCAAAAAATGGAAGCTTCTTTCTAAAGACCATTCGCTCCAATAAAGATAGAGCTAATAGACCTACAATAAAAGTTACTATAAAATAAACTATCCAAGAAATATTAATACCATTAAATACTTGAGAATTCCAGCTTGATTTTAAAGATTCATAAGCAACTGCTCCAATTATTGTCGGAATAGCCAGTAGAAAAGAAAACTTAAAAGCCTCATCTTTAGTCAATCCAAGTAGTAATGCTACTACTATTGTAATACCGGAACGTGATATGCCTGGAAAAACTGAAAACCCTTGCATAAGCCCAATTAAAACTGCAAATTTAAAAGTTAATTTTTTATCTCTATCTTTTCTAAGTCCAGATATAAATAATATTATTCCATTGATTAAAAATAACAGTCCTAATATATTCAGACTCTCTACGCCATATATATAAATTACACTTCTTCTAAGAAAAAGAGCAACTAAAACAGTGCCAAAAAAAGCGGTAAATATCTTTAAAAGATAATCCTTATCTTTTAATAAAACTTTTATCTTAGGATAAAAATAAACGACTATGGCTAAAAGCGTAGCTAAATGTAGCCACAAAACTGAATTAAATCTATCGATTCTTAAACCTAAAAGGTGATCTAAATACAGAAGATGGCCTGAGCTACTTACAGGAAGAAACTCTGCAATTCCTTGAACAAAGGATAGAATTAAAAGGTCGAGCTTCACCTATAGATCCTAACTGTCTCCTTGATAATCTCAGGATCAAACTGAGTTCCAGCATTATTCTCAAGTTCTTTTAATGCTTCTTTAAAAGTAAGCACCGGACGGTATGGTCTCTTTGAAGTCATAGCATCGAGTGCATCAGCAACTGAGATAATTCTTGCACCAAGAGGTATCTCCTCGCCTTTTAAACCTTTATGGTATCCTTTGCCGTCCCAACGCTCATGGTGATATCCAGCAAAGACATACTGCTTAAAGGATGGAATTGCATCTAATAGTTCAACAGTAACAGCGGAGTGTTTCTTAACTATCTGCCACTCTTGTTCTGTCAACCAGGCCGGCTTATTTAAAATCATATGCGGGACAGATAGTTTTCCTATATCATGCAAATAAGCAGCTCTCTTTATTGCGGTTACCTCTTCATCAGATAAGTTCAATGCTCTCGCAATCTGAATTGAATAATGTGTATCTCCTTCTGAATGACCCATTGAATTAGAATCTATCTTAAAATCTATCAAATAAGCGATGAATGCAAATAACCCATCTTCATCTTTATGGTCCAACAACAATTTTAAGTTTTTACTTTTTATATACTCTAAAATCATATCTTGCGGCTTAAAATACAACCCCATAAAATCTTTATCCTTTATAATCTCTTTTAAGATATTTAAAATATCAGGATCAACCTCTTCATTGGATTCTAAAACAGTAATAGCTGATTGAGAATTAATCTCACTCTTATTTTGACCACGCCTAGAATAGATATCAAAAGCATCTGCCGCTCTTAATATTCGGCCTCCAAGCAATATCTCATTCTTCTTATATTGGCGAGGATAACCAACCCCTTTCCACCATTCATGATGCTCAAAGATATAATCAGATATCCTATATTGCCCCTCAAAGAGAACAGGAAACATTCTCAAAAGATGAACACCTCTGTAGGGATGCTCAAAAATATCTGGATCCTGAATCTGTGCCAATAGATCAGGGTGGTGTAAAATATGATTCCTAGAACCCAAACCACCTATATCATGCAATAAGCCTGCAAAGAACATAAGATCTGACTCTTGAGGCAAAACTTCTCCCGCTATCTTCTCAGACATAAGAGCAACTCTTACGCCATGCTCATAGTTGCCTTTCTCATCTAGGTCCTGAGTTACTGAAAGCAAGTAGAGTGTCTCTTTTACAAGATTTTCATAGTCTTTATCCATTTTCAATCTAAACCCTCACTTTTTTCAAGATTTCATTTAACCTCTTGGTTAAAAGAGGTACAATCTCAAATAAATCTCCTACTATTCCATAGGTTGCAACCTTAAATATGGGAGCTTCAGGATCTCTGTTTATAGCAATGATAACGTCAGAAGATTGCATGCCCACCAAATGTTGAATCTGCCCCGATATTCCGCATGCAATATATAACTTTGGGCAGACAGTACGCCCGGTCTGACCTACCTGATGAGCATAGGGAATCCAACCGCTATCTACAGCTGATCGCGATGCGCCTACAGCAGCATCCAAAGATTCGGCTAAATCTTCGATTATCTTAAAATTCTCAGGCTTACTTAAACCATACCCGCCAGAGACTATTACATCAGCCTCTGTAAGGTTTACGCTTTTACCTAACTCATCTACCACATCTAATAGTTTAGTCCGAGAACTAAGTTTACCATTATAATTTATAACCTCAACATCTCCCTTTCTTAAACTATCCGGCTGAGCCTCTTTCATAACCTTATGCCTTACAGTGGCCATCTGAGGTCTATGATCAGGAGTAATTATGGTAGCCATAATATTGCCACCAAAAGCAGGTCTTGTCTGTAAGAGAATCTTCTGATCGAGGTCAATCTCTAAGCCCGTACAATCTGCAGTAAGACCAGCATCTATCTTGGTAGCAACTCGAGATATAAGTGCACGTCCAATAGTCGTAGCACCTGTTAAAACTATCTCTGGTTTATATTTTTCAATTAAGTCAATTAATACTTGTGTATAAGGTTCGTCTAAATAGTTTTCAAGCAATTTATCTTCTGCAACTAAAACCTTATCAGCCCCTCTAGTTATCAACTCATTCGATTTATCCTCTATATTATTTCCAAGTAGAACCGCCCATAATTGAACTCCTAAGGTATCAGCCAACTCTCTCCCTTTTCCAAGAAGTTCATACACAACAGGTTGAATTACACTTTTCTTCTGCTCCGCAAATACCCAGACATTTTTAAATCCTGATAGATCGCGCTTCTTCTCAATTATTTCTATCTCAATAGCTGAGAGTGGGCATATCTCTACGCAGGCTCCACAGAGAGTGCACTTATCTAGATCTATAACTGCTTTCCCGTCTTTGATCTCAATAGCTGAAAACGGACAAGATTTAATACATAATCTACAACCGCTACATTTCTCTACTAATACTTTAATCATCCTATCAAAACATCCTTTATTAAATCTGCTAACTTAGCAGCACTCTCATTTATATCTCCTTCTAACATAGTACCCTTCTCTCTTGTTGGAGGAGTAAATATCTTAACAACTCTTGTTGGAGAACCATTCAATCCTATGGAAGCATCATCTAGGCCTAAATCATCTGCCGAGTAAACCTCTATCTCAGCTTTCTTTGCACGCATCTTGCCTTTCAAAGATGGAAAACGAGGTTCATTTATCTCTTTAACTACTGTAAATACAGCTGGAAGAGGCACCTCTAATATATCGTAGCCCTCTTCTGTCATCCTCTCAACCACAGCCTTTTCAAGAGATATCTCTTCTATATGTTTTACATATGTAGCTTGAGGAAGATCAAGCCAAGATGATATTCCCGGTCCAACTTGTGCAGTATCACCATCTATAGCCTGTTTACCACATATAATTAAAAAGTAATCTCCTATTTTATCTATAGCTTTAGATAAAGCATAGCTTGTAGCCCAAGTATCTGAACCTGCTACTTTTCTATCTGATAAAAGCACAGCCCTATCTACCCCCATAGATATCGCTTCTCTCAAAGCCTCTTCTGCCTGAGGAGGACCCATGCTAAGCACGA
>CAYRCW010000048.1:0-6187 GCA_964422895.1 uncultured Planctomycetia bacterium
TGTTATTTTGCTTAGGAAGTCTTCTATAGTTCCTTTAAGATTATCTGGTTTATCAGGATACCAACCTTGACAGCTTGAATTTAGTGTTGCTCCATGTAGTTTACTCATAATAGACACCTCCAATAAGAGTATTAATATTATTGCAATCTTTCTCATCTTGTTAAATTATATTTTAGTAGTCCAGTTCTTTTATATTAGAAATATTATATCAATTTAGTTAATTATATTGAATTCTTTATCTTACTATTATTATAATTTATAGCAATGAAGAGATTGCTTGGTTTATGTACTATTTTACTATGTTTAGGCTGTATTACAACTGGACCAGCTGTTTATAGGGGAGAGATTTACCAGGCTCAAGAAGAGTTAAAAGTTAAGGTTTTAAAATATAGATTTGAGAAAGAGGGAGATGTTGCTGCTGTAGGTTATCAACTCCTTAAAGTTTTACCCAACAATGGTAAAAATGCTCCTTATTTAGGTATTCGTTTTATTAAGATTGACCAATATTCAAAGAGACTTTTCAATATTGTAAATAACTACGGCATTGCGGCTGCCTATGTAGTTAGAGGTTCTTCGGCTTATAAGGCTGGGATAAGAAGAGGGGATGTTATCAGGAAGATTAACGGACGAATTATAAATGCAGAGAGAGATCTAAAGTATGTTTTAAATAATTTAAAACCAGGAGATAGGTTGGATTTTGAATTAATACGAGACCAAAAGATTGTCAAGACGCAAGTAGTTTTAGAGAGAGTAGGTCTTGATGTAAATTTTGGCATGTTAGATGAAGAGTCTGTTAATGCTGGAGCCTCTGCAAATAAAGTAGTTGTTACATATGGTTTAATGAGGTTTATTGAGTCAGATGATGAGCTGGCTGTTATCTTAGGACATGAGCTGGCACATATTGCAAGAGGCCATATTGGCAAACGTATGGGCACAGATTTAGTCTCTATATTATTAGGGGCAGCGGTTGGATATGGAGCAGAGAGCATATCTCCTGGTAGCGGTGATATTATAATGAGAGGTGTCGGTGGAGCTTTTAGTAGCTTATATTCTAGAGAGTTCGAAAGAGAGGCTGATTATTTCGGAATTCTTTTTGCTCATAAGGCTGGTTATGATGTCAGGGCTGGTATTGATATTTGGGAGAGATTTGCTATAGAGATGCCTGAATCTATGGTCAGAGATTTCTATAGTAGCCATCCTACTTCGACAGAGAGGCTTTTAAGGATAGAGAAGATTGTGAGAGATCTAGAAGAGGGTAAGATAGATCTTGATTAAGGTTGTTATTTTATGGTTATATTGGGTCTTATTTCTTGGTAGAATATAATCCAAATTAGAAACGAGGTTTAATTGTGGAAGCATTAGTAACTATATTTTTTGTAATTATAATATTAACATCTTTTCTCTTTACTCTCTTTGGAGGTTTTGGCAATCTTCTAATTCTAGGATTCTCCTTTCTCTACTCTCTTTTAACTAGATTCGAGATAATAGAACCCAAAGTACTTATGGCCTTAGCGTTAATATACTTAACGGGGGAGCTCTTTGAATATATATTTATAATACTTGGAGTTAAAATATCAGGAGCTGGGAAACGAGCTGGCTGGGGAGCTATTATAGGTGGCCTAGTAGCAGCTGCTATATCTCTTGCATTCTTAGGAGTAGGGTTTATACTGCTTACAATTTTAGGTATATTTTTTGGAGCTTTCTTAGTCGAGTTAAAAGAGAAAAGAAATTTATTGAAAGCTTTTCGTGCAGGAGTTGGTTCTTTTTTAGGTAGATTTGGGGCAGTTGTTTTTAAACTGCTGCTGGGAATCTTAATGATTGCTATTATAGTAGGTCATATTTTAGGCTATTTAAACATAATTTGATATTTAAAATAATTTTATGAAATGTGTAGTTTTTGATTGCGAGACTACGGGGTTAAGCCCGTATTATGGCGATAAGATCTGTGAGATTGGGGCAGTAAAATTAGATGGCGATAAGATAGTAGATAAATATTGTTATCTAATAAATCCCCAGAGAGATATATCGTACGAAGCTTATATGGTAAATAAGATAACTCCGAGTATGCTAAAAGATGCCCCAACAATAGATAAGATCTTACCTTCATTTTTAAAGTTTATAGAGGGTAATAAACTTGCTGCTTATAATGCAGGGTTTGATATATCTTTTTTAAATTCAGCTCTTAAAGATTATGGTTATGAAAATTTAGATTCTAAAGAGGTAATAGATATTTATATATTAGCGAAGAAGATGTTACCTGATTTAGATAAATATCCTCTCTGGAACGTAGCCAAGAGTTTGCAGGTGCCAATTGTTACCACCCATCGTGCTTTAGCCGATGCCCAACTTACTGCAGATGTTTTTTTAAAGTTATCTAAGATAGGTGCTGATAAATTTTTAAAGAGTGTCCACTTAGACTATGCTCAAAAAGTAAAGACTATTGAAACTGCAATACATAAAAAGGAGCCTATCAGTATCAAATTTTTCAGTGCAAGTGGTGATATTATAGGCAAAAGAGTAGTGCCTTATAGAATAAAAGAGATTAACGGAGAAGAGTTTCTCTATTTTGAATCTGAATGCCCTCCTAAATCCGTAGCCTTAGATTTTATTGAGGAGGTGATGTTGTGATAGTAGCTTCTATTGCAATGTTATCCGTAGCGGTTTTTTTTGCTTTTATAGTCTGGTTAGTATATAAGAGATTTTGGGTCCAGATAGATCCTGAGCTAGATAAGGCCATAGGTATGCTTACCGGTTTAAATTGCGGTGCTTGCGGTTTTTCAAGTTGCGAAAGCTTTGCTAAAGCAGTATCTAGTGGAGAAAAAGCAAGATGCCCTATGCTTGATAGCGATAAGATGTCAGAATTATATAATGTCTTAGGGGTAGAAGGAGCTAGAAGCTCTATTAAGAAGGCTGTAGTGTTCTGTAAGGCTTCTAATGAAAATAGGGAGTGCTATGCCCAGTATAAAGGGATAGAGAGCTGTTATGCTGCAAGCCTCAATGCTGCTTATCAAGGCTGTAGCTATGGTTGCCTCGGTTTTGGCGATTGTGTAGAAATATGTCCAGTAGCTGCAATATCAGTAAAAGATGGTCTTGCTGTTATAGATATAGATAGATGTATTGGTTGTGGTTTATGCGTTAAAGAGTGTCCAAGAGGGATTATAAAGCTTGTTGATTATAATGGTAGCTTCGCTGCTTATGTAGCTTGTTCTAATAAAGATAGTGCTTTAAGGGTGAGAGAGATTTGCAAGGTTGGTTGTATTGGTTGTAGTATCTGTGTTAAGTTGTCACCAGAGGGGACTTTTAACGTAGAAGATAACCTTGCTAAAGTAGTTAATAATAGTAGCAATTTAGATAGAGAAGAAGATTACAAGAGAGCTTTAGATAAGTGCCCTATGCATACTATAGATATAAAATATTCAAAAGAGAATAAAGAGGCATAGTTTACAATGGAGAGATTTGCAGTATTTGCATCAGGCAGAGGGTCTAATCTAAAAGCAATAATAGAGGCTATAAGAGAAGAAAAGATAGAAGCCGAGCTCTCTCTTGTTGTCTCTGATAATGTCGATGCTGAGGCTTTAAAGATAGCAGAGAGAGCTGGAATTGAAAGCCTATCTTTTAATCCTAAAGATTATAATAAAAAAGAAGAGTATGAATATTTCATAATAAAAAGTTTGAGGAAGAGAGAGATAGAGTTTATAGTTCTTGCTGGTTTTATGAGAATTCTAAGCCCTTATTTTATCTCTGAGTATAGAGGTAAGATTTTAAATATTCACCCTGCCTTACTTCCGTCTTTTCCTGGAGAACATGGCGTTAGAGATGCTCTTAAAGCCGGAGTTGATAAGACAGGGGTAACAGTGCATTTTGTTGACGAGGGGGTTGACTCTGGACCGATAATAGTGCAAGATGTAGAGCCTATTAAAGATGGTGATACAGAAGCGTCTCTCTTAAAGCGCCTACATAGTATTGAACATAGATTGTATCCTGAGGTGATAAATCTTTTTGTTCAAGGTAAGATTTTAATAGAGAACGGAGATGTTAAAATTATAGCTAAAGGAGAAAAGCATGAAAATTAAAGAGATTAAAGCCCGTGAGATTTTGGATTCGCGAGGCAATCCGACAGTCGAAGCAGATGTTATCTTAGAAGATGCTACTTTAGGTAGAGCAGCTGTTCCTTCAGGTGCTTCAACAGGAGAATACGAAGCTTTAGAGCTAAGAGATGGAGATAGCAGTAGATATTTGGGTAGAGGGGTACTTAAAGCTGTAGATAATATTTTAAATAAGATTGCTCCAGAACTTATAGGTAAAGAGGTTGGCAACCAAAGAGAGATTGATAATATCATGCTTTCTCTTGATGGAACAGAAGAGAAGAAGAATCTAGGAGCTAATTCTATATTGGCTGTATCTATGGCCGCTGCTAGAGCCGCTGCTATTAGCCTAAAGAAACCTCTTTATGAGTATATTCATCAAGGCGGGGAGTTGCTCTTACCAGTACCTTTAATGAACATAATAAATGGCGGACAACATGCAGACAACAATTTAGATATTCAAGAGTTTATGATAGTGCCTGTCAATTTCCCAACATTTAAAGAAGCTTTACGTGCTGGGGCCGAAATTTTTCATTCATTGAAGAAAATATTGAAATCTAGAGGGCTCTCTACTGCAGTTGGAGATGAAGGTGGAGTTGCGCCTAACTTAGATTCAGATGAAGAAGCATTGAAAGTTGTTGTGGAGGCTATTGGTAAGGCAGGTTATAAAGCAGGAGAGGATGTATTTATAGCTCTCGATTCTGCATCCTGCTCTTTCTATTGCGATGGAGTTTATAAGTTTGGCGGTGAGAGTTTAACAGCTGAGGCGATGATAGAGTATTATAAGAGTATAGTTGATAAGTATCCCATCATATCTATAGAAGATGGTTTAGATGAGAATGACTGGGAAGGCTGGGAAGTCTTAAGTAAAGAGTTGGGTGAAAGATTACAACTTGTTGGAGATGATCTTTTTGTGACGAACGCAAAAAGGCTGCAACGAGGAATAGATAGAGATATAGCCAATGCTATATTGATAAAAGTAAACCAGATAGGGACTCTCACTGAAACAATAGATACAATGAAGCTTGCTAAAGATGCTGGTTACAATAGAGTTGTATCGCATAGATCCGGCGAGACCGAAGATACTTTCATATCTCACCTTGCTGTTGCAACTTCTGCAGGCCAGATCAAGACAGGTTCTCTGTCTAGATCTGAGAGGATAGCAAAATATAATGAGTTACTTAGGATAGAAGAAGAACTTGCTGGTAAATCAAAGTTTGCAGGAGTATTATGGTTAGAAGGTATAAAAAAAGGTTTTTGCAGGGTTTAGGTTTAATCTTATTGCTGGGATTTATATATTATCCTGGGTATAAGAAGGTTCAAGAAGCAAAGATGCGCAATAGAATGTTAAAAGAAGAGCTATCTTTGTTATCTGCAAAAAATAAGGATCTTGAGAAAAAGCTTGAACTTTTAGAAAATGATGTGGTATATATAGAAAAGCGTGCTCGGGAGAAGTTAGGAGTAGCAGGTGAAGGAGAAATAATTTACGACTTCGTGCCTAAGGACGAGTAGATATGATCGCGGGGTGGAGCAGTCCGGTAGCTCGTCGGGCTCATAACCCGGAGGCCGCAGGTTCAAATCCTGCCCCCGCAACCATTTTCATTTACTTGACATAATTTTATGAATATGGTAGTTTTTAAGACTGCCTTTATATTAAGACAATGAAGACATATATGAAAAGAAAAGAGGATGTGGTAATTAGAAGATGCTATCTTGTCGATGCTAAAGATAAGACATTAGGCAGGCTTAGTACCACTATAGCTAGATTACTTATGGGTAAGGATTCTCCAGAATATACTCCTCATGTTGATTCTGGGGCCACTGTTATTGTTGTAAATGCTGGGAAGGTTAGACTTAAAGGTAAGAAGTCTATGACTAAGAGTTATCAAAGTTATAGCGGTTATCCTGGAGGATTAAAAGAGACCAATATAAAAGAGATGCTCGAACGTAAGCCCGGATATGTTATAAGGCATGCTGTTAGAGGTATGATTTCTAAAAACAAGCTCTTGGCTCGTAGGATAACTAGGCTTAAGATCTACAAAGGCCCTGAGCATCCTCATAGAGCTCAGAATCCTATACCTTTGGAGGTAGATTAGTATGGC
>CAYRCW010000049.1:0-1096 GCA_964422895.1 uncultured Planctomycetia bacterium
ATAACTTCTATGTCTCTATCTTTTAAGATATTAAAGAGCATAACCATATCAGCTGGGTCATACTCTAAGTCTGCATCCTGAATAGCAACTATATCCCCAGAGGCCATCTTTAGCCCTTCTCTTATGGCATTGCCTTTGCCTCTATTTTTTTTCAGAGAAATAACTCTAATATCTAGATTTCGAGTTAATTGACTTATCTTTTCTCTCGTATTATCAGTTGAACCATCATCAATTACAATAATCTCTTTATCGATATCAAGATCTAGAAGCCTATTCAAAACTTCTATTATCGTACTCTCTTCGTTATATGCGGGGATAATTATTGACAACATTTAGAGAACCTTTGATATTAATCTATTCCAATAGCGAAAACCCTTGCTTCATAGCAAGTTTGCCCCTATCTCTATCGCTTATCTTTGTAAAGACCATGCCGTATTCATAACCTTTATCTACACTCTTCTTCCATACAATCTTAACCTCACCAGTTAAAGGCCAGCTCTCCTTAGGCAGGTATAACCTAAAATAGAGTTGATCGTCTTTATTGAAAAGATCCTGAGAGAAAACCTTCATCCCCGTTGTGCTTAAATCTTTAGTTAAACCGCTAAAATTAAAATCTTTTTCCGTTAAATTGCGCATCTTAATATCAAAATACATACCTGTTCTTAACGCCAATCTATCTCTTTCTATATTTTTTCTAGAAGCACTTTTACCTTTAGTTTCTTTTAAAATAACATAAACATACAAGAAAAAGACTATAGCTGCCGGGAATACAAAAAAAAGCTCGCTCTTTGATAATGAGAAAACCAGAGAATAGAGAAGAAAAACTCCCACTACAACACTTAAGATGTCTACCATCTTAAAATTAGCTAACTCAGGTTTCTTATAAAAAAGAAGGGTTGTTAATAGAAAAGTAGCCACTACTAAAGAAAAATAAATATTGACTGCAGTGGAAAACTTAAAAATAGAAATAAACAGAAGTACTGCCCCAGATAGAACACATATTTTCATCTCTTTCATCATGTTTTAAATAGTTGAGTCATATTCCACATAGGTAAGAATACACCCATGGCTAATATTAACACACCGACAGCAAGAA
>CAYRCW010000049.1:1196-3100 GCA_964422895.1 uncultured Planctomycetia bacterium
GCAATCATCTCTGTATATATCTTTGGAAAAATATCTGGGAAACCTGCCATGGCCTGAGATAACAGTACACCTTGTTCAACCTTAATAATAACTTCAGAGAGAACAGCTTTGAAGAATTTATCCTGTGTCTCTTCAACTAAAAATCGTAATGAATTCACAACAGGAATACCAGCCTTAATAGTAGTAGCAAACTGCAAAGTAAAGGCTATTAAGTCTCTTCTGCTTACATTATTTTTAAAAATAGAAAATTTACTCACTTTTTTAACAGAAGTAGTAACAGCGTCCACTTTATCAAAGCTTATTGGAAGCAGATCTCTGTCTTCAAAGAACTGCATTAACTCATTCTCGCTTGCAACAGTTATTTTATCTTTTACTGCTTCTCCTTTTTTATTTCTTGCAAGATAACTATATATAGCCATTTTAACTTAGGAATCCTTTTTTTTATCCTTTTCAGCAATCCATTCTTTTATATCTTTATTATAACTCTCTACGTCTTCAGTCACGATCTTACTGTCATTTTTAATGTCTTCTTCAATGCTTTTATCTATTTGAATATTGACTTTGGGTTTAATCTCAACAACCTCTTCACATACCCTGGAGACTTCATCTAAAGTTATAGATCCTTTTAATGCCTTCCTTATCCCATCTTCAAATAATGATCTCATCCCTTTCGATTGAGCATTATCTCTAAGTTCAACAACTGATGCTCCAGAGATAATCATTTCACGCATCTCATCATCTAAAAGCATAACTTCAAACAGTCCAACTCTTCCTTGATAGCCTGTCCCCTTACAATAGTCACAGCCCTCGCCTTTGTAAAGCGTAACTTTTTTGCTGTATTTATTTAAATTAAAACGTTCAATAACAGCCTTAGGAGCCTCATAGCCAACCTTGCATTGAGGACATATCTGTCTTGCCAAACGCTGTGCCATAACAGCAACAAGACTAGCAGATATAAGATACGGCTCTACACCCATATTATGTAGCCTTGTAACAGCAGAAGGAGCATCATTTGTATGTAGAGTCGAAAATACAAGATGGCCTGTTAATGCTGCCTGGATAGCCATTGTTGCTGCATCCATATCTCTAATCTCTCCAACCATTATAATATCAGGATCATGCCTAAGAATAGAACGCAACCCGCTTGTAAAATTTAAACCGGCTTTGTTGTTAACTTGCACCTGCCTTATAAGCGGAAGTCTATATTCTACGGGGTCTTCTACTGTAACGATATGTTTATCTATAGTATTGAGCTCCATAAGTGCTGAATAGAGCGTAGTTGTCTTCCCGCTTCCTGTAGGTCCTGTTGTGAGAATCATGCCATATGGACGTGCTATCGCTTCTCTGAATGTTTTTAAAGAACTACCATCAAACCCAAGCTTCTCCAGCCCCAGCAATACATTGGCTGTATCAAGTATTCTTAAGACTACATTTTCTCCATTTATCGTTGGTAAAGTTGAAACTCTAACATCAATCTCTTTAGCATCTACATTAACTTTAAAATGACCATCTTGAGGCAATCTGGACTCTGCTATATCCATATTTGCCATTACTTTTATGCGGGATACCATTGCCATCTCAAGTGATTTAGGCGGAGACGGAACCTCTTGTAAGATGCTGTCAATTCTAAATCTTATCCTAAGCTTATCGGCTTCAGGTTCAATATGAATATCCGATGTCCTATCTCTAACCGCTTGAGCTATTATAAGATTAATGATCTGGATAACAGAATCTCCAACATCATCTCCTATCTCTCCAATCTTTTGCACTATCTTCTCCGCACTCGATACAGACCTATAAATTTTATCAATACCACTGCTTATCTCGGATTCAGATATTAAAACAGGTTTTACGTTAAGACCTGTAAAATTATGAATCTCAGTCATCGTAGATTGAATTACTGG
>CAYRCW010000049.1:3200-6073 GCA_964422895.1 uncultured Planctomycetia bacterium
AGATAGAGCGGTTGCTTTTTCAATTTGCTTTTGATCTATCAAGCCTTTTTCTAATAATTTTGTTATAATCTCTTGCATTTTTTAAATAAATTTCTTTATCTCTTCAAATATATAATCCATGTTATATATTTTAAATAACACCTTGTCAATATCGCTATCTTTTGCAATCTCTTGAGCTTTTTTGTCTAAAGTATCCGTTATTATTATTGTCTTCATGTCTTTAAATCTTTTGTCTTTTTTAAGAAACCTAAATATTAAATACCCATCCCAGTCCCACTGAGGAAAGATCATCTCTAATACGGCAACTTTAGGCTGGTTCACCTGCATCTTGAAAAAAGCATCAAAAGCTCCATCTGCAGTGTAAATTTCTTTATCTGCAAAATCTTTCTGCAGCTTATCTGAAAGAAGATTTAAAAATTGTAGATCACCGCCACCTAATAAAATATAATTATCATTCATCGTGATATCTCCTCAAGTATCTTCTCTACAGTTTTTCTATCTTTTGATCTAGGGTTAAGTTTTAAATATCGAGCAAAATAATGTCTGGCTTTATCATAATCGTATATATAATACCTATATATCAATCCAATATTATAGACCGTATCAGAATCATCTGGCGTAATCTCATAGCCTTGTAAAAACTCATCTAACGCCTCTTTAAAACGGTCATTTTTAAGATAGTACACTCCCAGGTTATAATGCAAGATAGCCTCCTTCTCAAGGCATAACTCTTGCTCTTCTTTGGATAGATACTCTTGGCTATTTTTAAGTTGATATATTAAGCTGGTTAAAGCGACCTCTGGTTCTACTTTATCTATCTTCATGCTACCTAAATCTACGATTGATTTTTCATCCTTAGCGCCTTCTTGCTTAGATTCACTGAAAAGATCATCCAAAGAACCTATCTTATTCTGCAACTGAGTATTCATGCTTGAAACATCTTCTAATACCGTACTAAGACTTTTATATTTTGTCTTAAAATTCTTAAGCTCTGCTTTAAGATTACTATTCTCATTACTTAGACTCACAACCTTCTCTTTTTGCTTTTGAAACTGCTCTTGGACCTCTGTTAGCTTAGATTCTAAATCCTGTATTCCATCAATCTTCTCTTTGATTTTGCTCTCTTTTTGAGCAATTACTTTTAAGATATTATCTCTCTCTTCCGTCAAACCACTAAGATCATCTTGTAATTCTAAAATCTCTTCAGCTCTCAATCCAGTCTTAACTTTAGACTCTTTAAGAAGAGTATCCATAGCCTCTAAGCCTTTCTCCCTCTCATGTAAATTATGTTTTAATTCTATTACAGTGAGCCTTAAAATTTTAATCTCCCTAGCTAACATATTTTTATTTTCTTCAATATTGCTCAATCTATGTTTTAAATCTAAATTTTCAATATTTAAATTTTCTAGATTTTTTTCTATCTCTTTAATATTTTTAATCTCTTGCAAGAGATCGTCTTTCTCTGCAATTAAAATCTTATAATCACTCTCCATATTTTTTAATTGGAATTTAAATCTCTTATTATCTTGCTCAATAAATTTAATATCTTTATCTTTTTCAGAGAGAGATATGATGTCTCTGTTGAGCCTTTTAATATTTAATTTCAACTCTCGTCTCTCTTTGGTTAAAGAACTAACACTCTGATGTAAAGATTTTATTCTATCTTTAAGATTAGGGTATGCTCTATCAAGCTTAACCTCTTCATCCCTAAGAGCTGCCTCTAACGCCTCCTGTTCCACCTTAAAAGAGAGCAGCTTTTTTCTAAGAGCTATTAATTTGTCAGCCATGCTCTCTCTCGCTTTAATCTCTTGATTAAGTTGATCTATCTTAAGAACCAAGACTCCATCAATATTTTTTAATTTTTTCTCTAAGAAATCAACTTGAGATCTCTGCTGGAATAAAATATATATAGAGACTAGGGAAAAAACTGTTGTTATTATTGCAACGCTGCGAATAGAAAATAAGCTCGTATCTCTTATTTTAAACACAATTTTATTCTAACTCTTTCTCTGGTTTTAAAAGTTTTTTAATCTCAATAAGCTGCTCTTGCCGTTCTGCCCTACTATGCACAATACTAGCCGTAACAAATATCAGAAGATCTGTCGTCTGAAGTTCTTTCCGTTTATGTCTAAAAATAAGCCCAAGTAGGGGAATATCGCCTAGTAGTGGAACTTTGTCTATAGTATCTACCTCTCGCTGCTTTATTAAGCCTCCAATAACTACGGTCTCTCCATCTGCAAGTTGAACTTGAGTAACAGCTTCTCTTGTATCGATATAAGGACGCTCATTGTTTGGCCCCACATAAACTCCAGAGAAATCACTTACTATAGGATGGAGTGTCATTCTGATTCTGTTATTCGGAGATACATGAGGAGTGACTACTAAAGATATCCCAACATCCTCTTCTTCATAACCAGATATTTCATAAGTGCCAGTCTCGCTGTTAAAAGTATACACAGGTATTGGAACTTTTGTTCCGACTAATATCTTTGCTTCTTCATTGTTCAAAGTAACAATTCTAGGATGAGATAGTATCTTGCTATCTACATCCTGCTGTATAGCTTGAAATACTGCTTGGAATTCGTTAAAGTTCAAAGTTCCAAATACAAAATTATCTGCGTCTGCATAAGGAAATCCGCTGGAACTCGGGAAAGTGCCCTCATCGGATGTGCCAGCAGTTATAGTCTCACCAGTACTATTTTTAGGATAAAGCTTACCTCCATGATCATTGCTAAAAGGTAGAGTGGTAGGCCTGCTAGCTCCAGAAATTGCAGCTTTCATATTCCACTTTATACCTAGCTGAGTCTCGTTATCCACACTGGTCTCAACAATCTTTGCCTCTATTAAAACCTGTGGAGTCTCTTTATCTAGCT
>CAYRCW010000050.1:0-5859 GCA_964422895.1 uncultured Planctomycetia bacterium
ACTATAGAATTAACTGAATCAATAACATCGCTTGTTATCTCTTCCCCTCTATGTGCAGGTAAACAATGCATTATGTAGCAACCTTCTTTTGCTACCTTGAGCAAATCTTTATTCACCTGAAATGGCTTAAAAACCTTAACTCTATCTGTCCGTTCTTCTTCCCAGCCCATAGAGGTCCAAACATCCGTGTATATAAAATCTGCATCGCTAACAGCATTTTGAGGTGAATTGACTATCTCTACTATAGAACTATCTCTATTTATATTATCTAAGTCAACCTTATAGCCCTCACTTTTAGGTTCATACCCAACAGGAGTTGCAATTGAAAGTTTAAATTTCAATATTGCAGCTGCCTGAATAAAAGAATTACATACATTATTGCCATCACCAATAAAAGCAATTTTAAAATCATCTAAGCTCTCAACTCTCTCAGTTATAGTTAGTAGATCGCTTAAGATCTGACAAGGATGTTCAGTGTCAGTAAGAGCATTTACCACTGAAGCCGAAGAGTATTGTGCAAATTCTAGAAGATCTTTCTGTCTAAATGTCCTTATAATAGCTAGATCCACATATCTTGAAAGCACTTTAGCCATATCTTTTAAGGATTCACGTTTACCGAAGCCTATCTCTTCATCGCTTAGATATGAATAGCTACCGCCAAGTTCATTTATAGCAACTTCAAAGCTAATCTTCGTTCTCAAAGAAGGCTTGTCAAACAAAAGGAGTGCACCTTTACCCTTAAGTATCTCTTCCTGCAATCTCTTCTCTTTAAAAGTCTTTGCAACAGCAATTAGTTCTAATATATCTTTTTTACTTAAATCATTAATACTTAAAAGATGTTTCATTCTGATACCTCTTTTAACGCTTGGCCCAATATAATGATAGCTTTATCTATGTCCTTTCTGCTGATATTTAAAGCTGGCAGGAACCTCAGAACATTGCCATGGGTTAAATTAATCAAAAGTCTTCGAGAAAGGCAACCTTCAAATATCTCTCTACCTTTATCTTTAACCTCCATACCTATCATAAAACCCAAACCTCTAATATTGTCTATTAGATCATATTGCTCTTTCAAACCCAATAATCTATTTTTGAAATACTCACTTAGATTATTTACATTATATAATATTTTTTTACTCATTATAGTATCTATGACAGCTAAGGCAGCTTTACATACAATAGGGCTACCGCCAAAAGTAGAAGCATGCATTCCAGGTTTAATGTAATCAGCAACTTTATCTCTGGCAAATATAGCACCCATAGGTACTCCCCCGCCAATACCTTTCGCTAAAGTAACTATATCGGGTTTAATATCAAAATTCTGATATGCAAACCATTTTCCTGTTCTTCCCATTCCAGTTTGAACCTCATCAGCAATAAATAGCATATCTCTCTCATCGCAAAGACTTTTTATTTTCTGAATATAATCATAATCAGCAACGTTTACACCACCTTCACCTTGAACTAGCTCTAGCATAATAGCTATAGTCTCATCGTCAACACTATTTTCAAGAGCTTGAAAATCATTAAATGGCACATGTGCAAACCCTTCCAATAACGGTTCAAATCCTTTCTTATATTTTTCCTGTCCTGTAGCAGAAAGAGCGGCCAAGGTTCTACCATGAAAAGAGTCTTTCATTGTAATTATCTTATACCTCTTTCCTTTCCCATATAACCTCGCAAATTTAAAAGCTCCTTCATTAGCCTCCGCTCCTGAGTTGCAGAAGAAAACCTTTGCATCTAACTGTGATATTTTGACTATTTTCTGGGCAAGTTTAGCTTGCAGATGGTTGTAATAATTATTAGATACATGTATTATCTTCCCAGCTTGATTTCTAATATGAGAGACAACCTTAGAAGGAGAATGACCTAGGATAGACACACCCCAACCTGGGAATAGATCTAGATACTCATTCTGCTCTAAGTCCCAAACCTTAGAACCTTTCCCTTTCACAAGAGAGATTGGAAGCTGAGTATAAGTATTCATAACATATTTAGCGTACATATTTTCTACATCTTTATTCTTCATTAAAACCTCTCTTTCTTAAAGAAATTATTATACGAAAGATATGATTAAATGGCAAACTTATAACTGGGGATTGGATAAAAACAACTTACTGCTATTGTCAGTAATTATCTTTGATCAACATCCAGAAAGAGTGCTGATAGGATATAAGCGAATATTGGTTATCTATTTGAGGGATTTTTAATATTCCGACAATCTTCCACTTAAAGAGTTTTCTTTTATCTTGCATATTCTTATATATATACATCTGAGGCTTGAAATTAGTTCTATATATAGGCTCCCTATCTTCGTGATTCAATAGAACCTTATAAGAGCTGCTCCTACGAGAGTAGATTAGCACTCCATTTTCAGATACTTTCTCTGTAACTCTAACCTCTCTATGTTCAGCTTCACTTTGAGCCTCTTTTGCAAATATTATACTATGCATTATCTAACTTTCCTCCATCTCTGAAATATAACCATGTGACCAACAGCTTCTACGTATGGCCTCCAGATGCTGCGGAGAACCTGGGTTAAGAACCTTCTCTTTGAGCCCTTTACCAGCTCTATCAGAAACACTCATATGGTAAGGGCGAAAAAGAATATCCATTAACTCTCCATCCTTCTTACCTTTAAAAGACATATCTCTCTCTTTTATTTCTAGCGTACCGCTAAAACCTCCCTTGGTATATATTACAACTACATCGTTCTCTCCTAGCCTCTCTTTCTGAATCTTGTAAAATTTTACTTTCATCTTATACCTCCTTATTTATTTACAACTTATATTAAACAAATTTCATGCCAAAAAAAGAAAAAACAAACTATTTATAAAGTATTGATATATAATAAGAAAGAAAAAATTACTATTCAAAAGTATTGTAATTTAGAATAAAATCAACAAGAATAGTGCAACTTTTGTTAAAAGAATGAAAAGAATGAAAAAACTAAAAGCTTTCTCTGCGCCCTTTAAAAGCTTCCTGCAGTGTATTTTTATCTATAAATTCTAAGTCTGCTCCTACTGGTAATCCCATACCTATACGCGAAATTTTTCTACCTAAAGGCTTAAGTAGCTTCATAATGTAATGGGCCGTAGATTCACCTTCAGCATCAGCATCTGTTGATATTATAACTTCTTTTATGTTAGAATCAGACTTAACGTAGCTATAAAGTTCATTTAACTTTATATCTTCAACTCCTACCCCATCTAAAGGTGAAAGAGCACCTAAAAGAACAAAATATTTACCATGAAAACATCCTGCTTTTTCAATGGCTATTAGATCTTTTGGTTCTTCAACAACGCAGAGTAAAGAGGCATCCCTTCTATTATTACGACAGATATCACAAAGCTCATCCTGAGTAAGATTATTACATTGCTTACAATTCCTTACTCTTTCTTTAATGTCTTTTATTGAAATTATTAACTCTTCAACATCTTTAGTTTTCATATCTAACACATGAAAAACATAGCGCTCTGCAGTTTTCCTGCCTACACCAGGAAACTTAATAAATTTATCAATTAAATTATTGAGTAATTCAAACTTCATTATTTTTAGGTATCACTTTAAGAACTTTAGCGTTAAAAAGCTTTGTTATCTTCTTCACGTTTGGATTCTCTAATACTTCTTGAACTTTATTTTTATTATCAACTACAACAGTTTTATTGTAAATAAATTTAGCTTTGAACTTTATACCTGATTTTAAATAGAGTAATTTTTCAATAATAATTTTATTTTCATTCTCATCTATTAGCTCACGCTGGAGATCAGAATCAATTTCAACTTTAATAATAATAGTCTCCGATTTAAAAGATTTAACCTTGGATGTTTTAAGATAAGAAGAGAGGTAAAGCTTCTTATCTTTTAAGCTTTTAATTACATCTTGCCAAATTTCTTCAATATTCTGAGAGCTTAAACTTTGAAAACTGTTATTCAAGGTAGAATTATCTTTTTCTACACTATTAACTACTTTTTTTTCAACTGAACCAACTTTAGATACTTTAGGATTTAATGCAGTTGAAGTTCTACCCATAGAATCTGCGCTACTTACAACCTGATTAAAAACTATTTCATATCTAGACCTATCGCATATTTTCAAAAGAACAACTTCAACCAAGACTCTAGGAGATGAAGAGATCTTTAATTTATTTTGAATCTCACTCAATAATTCTAATATAAATATCAACTCTTCTTTACTAAGTTGCCCAAACTGCTCTTTAACTTTATCTAGATCTATATTTATAGCTCCAGAAACAAAGTCAATAGAACCTAGAATCTTATAGTGGAGTATAGTCCTAAAATAAGCAATTAAACTTTCTACCACAATAGAGATCTCTCTACCCTTAGATATCAAGCTATCTAATATAGCAAAAACACTATTAACATCAGACCCTATTAAACCTTGGACTAAATCATATAGTATAGTTGCTTCTATTATCCCTAGAAAATCCTTTACAGTTTCTGTTTTAAGCTTCTTATCTCCTGAAATACATATAAGCTGATCTAAGAGAGACTCGCCATCTCTCAGGCTACCACCAGAAGACTCTGCTATAATATTAACAGCATCGAGTTCAAACTCTATCTTCTCTTGAGTTAGTATCTCAACAATTTTATCTTTTATTGCAATTGCAGAAAAAGGCTTAAAATCAAACCTCTGGCAACGTGAAAGTATGGTGGCTGGAACTTTATTGGGTTGAGTTGTAGCAAAAATAAACTTAACATGCTCAGGCGGCTCTTCTAAAGTCTTAAGAAGAGCATTGAAAGCAGCCTCTGTCAGCATATGCACTTCATCTATTATATATATCTTGAATCTAGACTGAGCCGGCTTAAGTTTAACATTTTCACGCAAATCACGAACTTGATCAATACCTCTATTAGAAGCACCATCAACCTCTAAGACATCCAGGCTACTACCATTTTTTATCTGAATACAGTTGCTGCATTTAAGACAAGGGTCTGGAGACATAGATTCTTGACAATTTAATGCTTTTGCTAAGACCCGAGCTGTTGTAGTCTTACCTATCCCTCTAGGCCCTGCAAAAAGATAAGCATGAGAAACTCTATCAAACTTAATTGCATTTTTCAGTATCTCAACAATATGGTCTTGAGCAGCTATATCATTAAAATTTTGGGGGCGCCATTTTCTTGCTAATGCTAAATAACTCAAATATTCCTCTCTATAATAAACTTCTCAACTAGTTATCTTTAATATGGCGGAGAGGCCGGGATTTGAACCCGGGGGCCCCTTTTACAGGGCCAACCGCTTAGCAGGCGGCTGCTTTCGGCCACTCAGCCACCTCTCCGTTTATTTTAAACTCTAGCTCTTTTTTCTTTAAAAAAATTTTGCACTAAAGAAGCACAATCTTCCCTTAAAATGCCACCTTTTACTTTTATCTTATGATTCGTATCTTTATACTGTGTAATATCAAGCAATGAACCAAAGGCTCCATGCCTATTATCTGATGCTCCATATATAATCCTATCTACCCGTGCTAATATTAATGCACCAGCACACATCACACAAGGCTCGATTGTAACATAGATATCGCATCCATTCAATCTTTCGTACTTTAAATAATCAGCTGCCTGAGTTATAGCAATGATCTCTGCATGAGCAGTTGGATCTTTCAACATCCTTACCTGATTATGTGCTCGAGCTATTATTCGATTTTGATGCACTATAACCGCCCCAACAGGCACTTCATCTATATCTAAGGCATTCAAAGCCTCTTTAAAAGCCTCTTGCATATAAAAGTTATCGTTCATTTCATAGAAATAACTACGCCCGGAGGGACTTGAACCCCCAGTCTACTGGTTCGTAGCCAGCCGCTCTATCCAATTGAGCCACGGGCGCATAAA
>CAYRCW010000051.1:0-1604 GCA_964422895.1 uncultured Planctomycetia bacterium
GATTACCATTTTGTTGAGATAATGGCCTGCCCTGGCGGGTGTCTTGGAGGAGGAGGTCAGCCTATCCCGACAAGCCCTCAGATACGTGAGGCTCGCGCAAAGGCAATATATAAGGAAGAAGAAGGGTTGCCTTACAGGAAGTCTCATGATAACCCAGTTATAAAACAGATATATGGCGAGTTCTTAAAAGAGGGGCCTTGCGGCCACTTGAGCCATAAACTCTTGCATACTAAATATACTTCTCGCGGTAAGTGGATCGGTGAGAAAAAAGTTGCTAAGAAGTCTTAAACGAGCTTAATATAGTAGCTTAAGGAGGTGCTCTATGCAGTATGACCCTAAAGGGACTATGGGTGAGTTTAATCGCCTAATGGTTGATATTAAGAATACTATACCAGAAGAGTATCAGGTGTTTATTCAAGAGAAGAGTAAAGTCACTTCAGCTGGTGAATTATCAGAGAAAGATAAGTGGCTCTTGCTTTTGGTATCTTCTGTTACGGCAAAGTGCCCGGTATGTATTCCAAGAGCTGTGAAACATTGCCTTGATTCTGGCTGGAGTAAGAAAGAGATGCTTGAGGCTTGTATGGTTGCTGTCTTAGTAGGCGGTTCAAGTGTTATGACTTTTGTTACTTTGGTAGCTAAGGCAATAGAAGAGCTTTCAGAATAAAATTGTTTCAATAGTATTGCAATATATAGATTGCTTTTTCTTCTTACTTTGATAGAATAATTAAATCATTTTAGAGGGATTTTTTGTTTTTAATTTCTTAAATATTTAAGGCGATGAATTTAAAAGAGACCCCCCTTAGTAATATTCATAGAGAGTTAGGGGCAAAGATGGCTCCTTTCGGCGGATTCTTAATGCCTATCCAGTATGATGGTATTATAGCTGAGCATAGCTGGACTAGGAGTAGCTGTTCTATATTCGATATCTGTCATATGGGTGAATTTATAATCCAGGGTGACTATTCTAAGAGCGGGTTGGATAGAATAGTTACAATGCGTCTTAAAGATATGCCTATTCAATCTTGTAGGTATGGATTTATGCTTAATGATAAAGGCGGAGTTATTGACGACTTGATAGTCTATAGAATTGAGCAGGAAGAGTGGATGCTAGTTGTAAATGCTGCTAATGTCACAAAAGATGAAGAGAATATAAGGAAGAATTTAAGCTGGGATTCTCATTTTAATAATGTATCTTCTAATATTGCAAAGCTTGATATTCAAGGTCCTCTATCTTTGGATGTTTTAAAGAATATTTCAGGAGATATAATATCAGGTTTGTCGTACTATACATTTGATGATTTTATGATTGAAGGTGAGGAATATCTTATAAGTAGAACCGGCTATACCGGTGAGCTAGGTTATGAGTTATATGCAACAACTTCTCATGCTGAGAATCTTTGGAAGATGCTCTTGGAAGATAAGAGAGTTAAGCCTGCTGGTCTTGGAGCAAGAGATATATTAAGACTTGAGATGGGCTATCCTCTTTGCGGCCATGAATTGGATCAAGATACAACACCACCCGAGGCGCATCTTATGAGATTTGTTGATATGGATAAGGATTTTATAGGAAAAGATAGGTTGATGAAGCAGAAGAAGAGAGGGGT
>CAYRCW010000051.1:1704-5803 GCA_964422895.1 uncultured Planctomycetia bacterium
GAAGGTACATTTAATAAGGAGATATCTTATGAAAATTGTTGAAGGACTGTTTTATACAAAAGAACATGAATGGGTAAAGATTGAAGGTAGTAGAGCAAGGATAGGTATAACAGACTATGCTCAAAGTTCACTTGGCGATATTACTTTTATTGAGCTTCCTAAAGTAAGAGATAGCCTAGAACAGTTTAAGTTTTTTTCTTCCGTTGAATCCGTTAAAGCGGCAAGTGATATCTTTGCTCCTTTAAGTGGAAAAATAGTTGAAGTAAATGAGGTTTTAAGCTCTAAGCCTGAGCTTTTAAACTCATCTTCTTATGAGGATGGCTGGGTTATAGTTATTGAGATAGAAGATGAAAGTGAAAAGGATAATCTTATGGACAGTGAAAGTTATAAGAGTTATTTAGAGGAGATCTCTCATTGAGCTTTGTTCCTCATTCAAAAGATGAAGTAAAGAGCATGTTGGATAGCATAGGTGTTAGCTCTGTTGATAAGCTATTTGCTGATATAACTGATGAGCTAAAGCCAAAATCTTTTAATATCCCAGAGGGTAAATCAGAGTTTGAGGTAATAGAATATTTAAAGAAATTATCTTATAAGAATGCGACCTCGCTAGTTAATTTTTTAGGGGCTGGTTTTTATGATCACTATATTCCAGCTGCAGTAGATGATATTACTTCCCGTAGCGAGTTCTATACTGCCTATACACCTTATCAGGCTGAATGTTCTCAAGGTTGGCTCCAATCTATATATGAGTATCAGACTGTAATATGCCAGTTAACCGGGATGGATGTGAGCAATGCATCTCTCTATGATGGCGGAACAGCGCTCTATGAAGCTTCCATGATGGCGATGCGGATAACTGGTCGTAATAAGATAGTTATGGACAGTGGAGTGAATATGACCTATCGCTCTATGCTTTATACATATACTTCAAATTTAAATATCGAATTTGTTGAGACATCTGTTGTCCATGGCCAGAGTTCTAGAGAAGAGATCTATAAGCATTTAGACGATAAGACCGCTGCTGTTATAGTCCAGAATCCAAATTTCTTTGGTGCAGTAGATGATCACTCAGATATAGTTAAAGAGGCCCATTCTCATGGTGCTTTAGTTATCCAATCTGTCTATCCTCTATCGCTTGGGATACTCAAAACGCCCAGAGAGATAGATTGTGATATTACAACTGGCGAAGGCCAGAGCTTAGGGCTTCCGCTATCATTTGGCGGACCCTATCTTGGTTTTATGGCTACAAAGAGAGAGTATTTACGTAAGATGCCGGGAAGAATAGTAGGTAAGACGGTAGATAAAGACAACAGAGAAGGTTATGTGTTAACCCTTCAAGCAAGAGAACAGCATATTAGACGCGAAAAGGCGACATCCAATATCTGTTCTAATGAAGCACTCTGTGCTCTTAGAGCGGTAGTCTATCTATCCTTAATAGGAAAAGATGGTTTTAGAGAGCTTGCAGAGCTAAACTATCAAAAGTCAGAGTTTGCAAAGTCAATTATAGATAAAATTCCAGGCGTTGAGGTAAAGAGAAGCTCACCCACTTTTAATGAGTTTACGGTCTTGCTGCCTAAGAATGCTGATGAGGTTGTAAACAAGATGGTCTCAAAAGGGTATGCCTCTGGTTTTCCTCTGGGAAGGTTTTATAAAGATATGGATAATTATCTTTTGGTTGCAGTTACTGAGAAGAGAAGCAAAGAGGATATTGTAAAGCTAGCAGAGTCTTTGGAGGCGGTACTATGCGATTGATATTTGATAAGAGTGTTAGAGGTAGACACGGTTTTAAGATAGCCCAAAAAGATACTCCCCTAGATGCTGTATTTCCAAAAGAATATAGAAGGGAAGAGGATGCAGATCTGCCTCAAGTCTCAGAGCTTGATGTTGTAAGACATTATTCTAATCTATCCAGGATGAATTTTTCTGTAGATACTAATTTCTATCCTTTAGGCTCTTGCACTATGAAGTACAATCCTAAATTTACAGAGAGAATAGCAAAATTGCCAGGCTTTACAGACTTGCACCCTTTGATACCTCAACTTTTAGGAGGAGGTTTACTTGCTCAGGGTTCACTTGAGGTTATATATAGAACTGAAGAGCTGCTCTCTGAGATAACAGGTATGAGTAGATTTACAACTCAACCTATGGCTGGTGCTCATGGAGAATTAACAGGCGTTATGATTATGGCTGCATATCATAAGTTTCATGGCAATAGGCGCAAGTATATTGTGATACCTGACTCATCTCATGGTACCAATCCAGCCTCTGCTAGAATAGCAGGTTATGAGGTTGTTGTTATACCAACAGATAGCCAGGGTTATATGAATATAGATAAGTTTAAAAAATATTTAAACGAAGATCTTGCGGGGGTGATGTTGACCTGCCCTAATACTCTTGGAATATTTAATCCTAAGATAAAAGAGATAACCGATTTGGCTCATAGTGTTGGTGCTTTGATATATTATGACGGTGCAAATTTAAACGCTATAATTGGCAAGGCTAGACCTGGAGATCTTGGTTTTGATATCGTACATTTAAATCTACATAAATCATTTGCTACTCCTCATGGTGGAGGCGGCCCTGGATCAGGACCTGTTGGCGTAGTAAAAAAACTGGAGAAGTTCTTGCCTATTCCAAGAATTACCAAAAGAAAAGACGGGAGCTTTGCTTTGGATTATGAACATCCCGATTCAATAGGATATATAGCCCCCTTCTATGGTAATTTTTCTGTCTTTCTCAAAGCCTATGCTTATATGGTCTATCTTGGTAAAGCCGGCTTAATAGATGTCTCAGAGAAGGCGGTATTAAATGCAAATTACTTAAGAGTTAAACTTAAAGATCACTTTAAGATTCCATATGATAAGATATGCATGCATGAGTTTGTATTGTCTGCCCAAGATCAAGCTGAACTTGGAATTAGAGCTATAGATATTGCAAAATATTTGATAGATAATGGTATCCATCCTCCAACAGTCTATTTCCCTCTTATCGTAGAAGAGGCAATGATGATTG
Organism: uncultured Planctomycetia bacterium; assembly: GCA_964422895.1. Classification (GTDB taxonomy): domain Bacteria; phylum Omnitrophota; class Gorgyraeia; order Kaelpiales; family Kaelpiaceae; genus Kaelpia. The sequence continues at coordinate 4,717 of CAYRCW010000051.1, forward strand.
AGCCTACCGAGACAGAGTCTAAAGAGACATTAGATAATTTTATCTCTATTATGATAGAAGCAGCTAAGTTAGCTAAAGAAGATCCTCAAAGACTTCATGATGCACCAAAGAGTATGCCTGTTGGCAGACTTGATGAGACAAAAGCAGCGAGAGATCTAGATCTAAGATGGCAGAAAAGTTAAAAATATTCCGCCTTCTCTTATCAGGCCACTCTAATCCTTATTATAATATGGCGCTTGATCAAGCGCTGATAGATTCAGTATCTAGTTTGGATAGCCCTCCTATATTTAGAGTCTATGGTTGGAGACCATGTGGAGTATCATTTGGTTTTAATCAAAGAATAGAAAATATTTTAGATATAGATAGATGTAGAACTCATGGTATTCCTTATGTTCGCAGAATGACAGGCGGCAGCGTTATCTTACATAGAGATGATATCTCTTATAGCGTAATATCAAAGAAAGAGAGTCTTGGTATTAAAGGCGGGGTATTAGAGTCCTATAAAATTATAAACTCTTTTTTGATCAGTTTTTATAAGAGCCTAGGACTAAGAGTGGATTATGCTCGAGATAAAGATAGTGAAAATGATTTAGGAGTCTGCTCTCTTTTCAAAGAGAGATATGATATAATATATAAAGGTCTTAAGATAGGGGGCAATGCACAGAGAAGAAGAGGAGGAGTCATCTTTCAGCATGGTTCAATCTCTTTAAAAGATAGCGGTAGTCAACTAAAAGATCTCCTACAAGAGAGTAGTAAGAGCGGTCGAGAGAAGAGCATAGCTTTAGATAAAGCATTAAATAGAGAGATAAAGTTTAAAGAAGCAGAGGGGTTATTAATAAGTTCGTTTAAGAATAGTTTTAATGTAGAGTTTAAAGAGTCTAGATTGTTAGATAAAGAGTTGTCTAACATCTCTCTTCTAGAGAGAGCTAAATATGCAACTAGCGATTGGAACTTAAAGAGGAGAGATTATGTTAAAGAGGCACCCAGATTGGCTCAACAAGAAGATAAGCTTTAATAGGATGACTCAGATGCAGGCTCTTCTTAAGAAGTTCGATTTAAATACAGTCTGTCAGTCTGCGGCTTGTCC
>CAYRCW010000052.1:0-5793 GCA_964422895.1 uncultured Planctomycetia bacterium
ATATCTGAAGCAATTAATGCTAGGCCTGTCTTCTGCTCTACCGCTAAATCTCCTGCCCTCCCATGAACATAGACCCCTAAAGAGGAAGCCTCATAATCAGAGAGACCCTGAGCTCTTAAGGCAGCTATTACTCCTGATAAGACATCACCGCTACCAGCTGTTGCCATACCAGGATTACCGCTATCGTTTACATAGCTGTCACCATTAGGACTAACCACGAGAGTATTATGACCTTTGAGAACAAGTGTAAGATTAAATTTTTTAGCAAAATCTTTAGCAATAGCATCTCTGCTCTTTTTAATCTTATCTATCTTTATGTTTGAGATTGCTGAGAACTCACCAAGATGCGGTGTTAAGATAAGAGATCGGCTCTTTCTCTTTTTTAACAATCTAACTCTTCTTATAAAAGAGTTAATACCGTCTGCATCTAGTATAACTGGTATTTTAATCTCAGTTAACAATTTTCTAGTCAAGCCCCTACTCTGTTTATCTTTTGATAAACCAGGACCTATTAATACTAAATCGCATCTTTTTAATAACGGTCTTATCTGCCTCAATGCAGCAAGACTAACACTGCCACTCTTTGTTTCTTTTAAAGGTATTGTAATAACTTCGGTTAATCTCTCTTGAACTATATTACTTAAGCCTTGTGGTATCCCTAGATAAACAAGTCCAGCTCCAGATCTTAAAGACGCCATAGATGCCAGTACCGCTGCACCGCTCATCCCAACTGAACCTGCAATTATAAGAATCTTGCCATAATCACCTTTATGACTATCAGCTCTTCTTGGATATATCTTTTTAAAAGAGTTGAGCACTATATCCTGCATCAGTCTTCCTGCAAGAGTATGGCATTAGCTACTGCATAATTATCTGTATGAGAGATACTAAGAACTATAGTTGCTCCAAAATCAAAGCTAGAGTTTAGCCTAACTCCCGGAGAACCATTATCTTGATTATATATTGAGATATCTTTCCATTGAGGAGCAATCTTATGATCGTAAGAATTTAAAGCCTTATATACAGCCTCTTTTGCTGCAACTCTAGCTGCAAGAGATTGGTAATAGTTGCCTTTACTCTCTAAATCTCCAGCTTCTTCTAAATTTAATATTCTATTTAAAAACCTATTCTTAAATCTTAAATAAATATTTTTTATCCTTTTAACCTCAACTATATCTATACCGGTAGCCAGTATCTTCATCTTATAATTTCTATCATTTCTCGCACCGCAGATTCAACGCCTGAGAAGATTGCTCTTGATACTATCGAATGTCCTATATTCAATGATTCAATACCTTCTATTTTAGCTATCTCAGATACATTATCGTAATTAAGACCATGTCCAGCATTTACTTTAAGATTAAGCGACCTTGCAATATTAACACCTTCTATCACACTATCTAACTCTCTCTTGTAAGACCCTCTCTTAAAAGCTTCGGCAAAAGAACCTGTATGAATCTCTATATAGTCAGCTCCAACTCTAGCTGAAGCCTCTATCTGCTGCTTCTCTGGATCTATAAAAAGACTTACCTTTATATTTTTTCTTTTAAACTCTGATATAATTTCAATAAGTCTATTCTGATAAACAAACACATCTAATCCGCCTTCTGTTGTTAGCTCCTCTCTCTTCTCGGGAACAAGAGTAACCTCATCCGGAACAACATCTAGAGCTACTCTAACAATATCTTCTGCTACTGACATCTCCATATTAAAATATTTCTCAACTGTATCTTTTATCTTTCTTATGTCAGAGTCATTTATATGCCTGCGATCCTCCCTAAGATGCGCTACTATAGAATCGCACCCAGCCTGCTCAGCTATCTTAATAGCCTCAATTGGATTTGGCTCCCCACCTCCCCGCGCTTCTCTAACTGTTGCAATATGGTCTATGTTTAAACCTAACCTCATCTATCTTAATGTAATGACATAATAGGAATCTCTATCGTAACTGTCTTAGAGCTTACTATAATTGCATTTTCTAACGCTAAAAGTGGGACTGACAACGTCTGAGTATGAGTAAATTTTCGAACATCTATCTCTTGAGTTGAGACCTCTGAAATATTTACAATATCATCTTTTTTACCCATAACTATAACTCTTTCAGGAATAAGACTTATATTAGATTTTAAAATCTCATACCCTTCAGGAGGTTCTCCTTTTATAGATATCTTAACCGGAACAACTTTTGATACCACATCCTTTAAAAGCTCTCTCTCTCCTAAGCCAATTCCTTTTATGCCTATCTCCCCTTGGACATAAAGATATGTAGTTACAGCAAGAAGTAATGCTATAAGCTTGTATCCAAGTTTACTTTTAATTATTGCTATTAGTTTCATCTGAAGATGCTATCCTCTCTTCTTCTTCTTTTGTTATCTTCTTACTACATAATGCTAACAATTTATCTTTTAACTCTTCAGCGCTAAGCTGAGAATATAATTCGCCTCTTAAAGCTAGAGAGACATCGCCCGTCTCTTCAGAGACAATAATAATAACTGCATCTGTCTCCTCGCTTAACCCAAGGGCTGACCTATGTCGAGTACCAATTGTTTTAAGTAGATTCTGATTATGAGTTAAAGGAAAAAGACATGATGCCGTCTTAATCTTATTAGACTCTATAACAACCCCTCCATCATGCAGAGGATTATAGGGGGTGAAGATAGCTACTAACAGTTCTGAGCTTATAGCACTATCTAAAGAGACGCCAGACTCTATAAAAGGATCTAAATTAACCTGACGTTGTATTGCAATCAATGCACCAATATTTCTTTTTGCCAGAGTATAAGATGCTTTGACTATTTCATCTATAACTCTCTCTTCTCCTACAACTAAAGTAAAAGGTGAATACTCCCCTAGCCTTGCCAGGCCGCGCCTAAGTTCGGGTTGAAAGATAACTATAAATGCTAAAATAGATATAGTAAATAATTTAGTTAACAACCAATGTACAACCTCTAAATTAAATACCTGTGATATCAAAAAGAGCATCAGAACTAACAATAGCCCCTTAAGAACCTGTTTACCCCGTGTTGTCTCTATAAAACAGAGCGCCTTATAATAGACAAGCCACAATACAGTTACTTCGATTAAGAATATTACTAAAGCCGGTATAACTTTCATCTTTTAATTCTATCAATTACCTTCACTAAATCTCTTGTCTCCAAGACATCATGCACTCTTAAGATATCCGCTCCATTTATAATAGCATAAGCATAGCTGCCTAGTGAACCATATAATCTATTATCAGTTGATTTTTTTAAGATACTACCTATAAAAGACTTTCTAGATGTTCCTATAAGAATAGGCCTACCTAAAGATTTAAACTCTCTTAGGCGTCTAATTATCTCTATATTATCCTCTAATCTCTTACCAAAACCTATGCCAGGATCTATTATAATTTTATCCCTATCTATACCTCTGCTGAGAGCAAAGGAGATCTTTTTATCTATATAATCATATATCTGAGATATCACATCCTCATAATCTGGGGCTTCCTGCATCGTCTTAGGAGTTCCTTTCATATGCATGATAATCACCGGAGCTTTGTATCTTGCTACAACTTCAACCATCTTAACATCAAAGCTAAATGAAGATATATCATTTACAATATCAGCTCCAAAATCAAGCGCCTCTTTTGCAACTCTTGATTTACATGTATCAATTGATATAGGAACTTTAATCTTCTTGCGAATTTTTTTTATTACAGGGATAACTCTTCTTAACTCTTCGCTTACTTTAACATTGCTCGACCCAGGGCTTGAAGACTCACCACCTATATCTATAATATCAGCACCTTGATCTACTAATTTATATACTTGCTCAATAGCACTATCAGAATTTAAAAATATACCTCCATCGCTAAAAGAGTCTGGGGTTATGTTGACAACACCCATAATCTGAGTTCTCTTGCCAAAAGATATCCTGCCATCTCTTAAAGTCACACTTAAACTTTTCTTATTAAACCTCTCTAGAGACTCTTTTATCTTACCTGAGACTTCAGATAGACCCCAAGGCTGGAGCTTTAACTTCTTAAGAAGCTCTTGATACTGCTTCCCTGTACCTATTATTATACAATCTGTCCTCTTCTTACTACCATCTATAGAACCTTTGCTAACCGCAACATCACCTCCATTAGACAACATCTGTTGTTTTATAACGTTGGCAGATATAGAAGAGATGTTTTCTATCTTGACAGTGTAGAAGCTTCCCTTAGGAAGCATAATTTTAGAACCGTAAGCATCTACGTTAAGTCTAGCAAACTCACTCTTAAGTTCATCAAAACCTAACTCAAGAACTCTTATTTTGTTCATCTTTTTTCTTGTCTTCTATGCCTAAAAGTTTTCTTATTCTATCTCCCTCTAAAGTCTCTTTCTCGAGAAGAGTATTAGCGAGAAGATATAGTTTTTCACGATTCTTTTCAAGCAGTTCTCTTGAGATATGATAACATTGATCTATTATAGTCTTTATCTCTTTATCTATACTCTCAGATGTCTTCTCACTATAATGTTTCTCTGTAACCAAGTCTCTACCTAAAAAGACCGGACCAGAATGTTTATCTAGTGAGACATTGCCTAACTTCTCACTCATACCAAATACACAGACCATATTACGCGCAAACTTAGTTGCGTTCTCAAGATCGTTTCTAGCTCCAGTTGAGATCTCACCCAATGCAAGCTCTTCAGATACCCGTCCCGCTAAAAAAACAGTAATCTTATCTAATATATCGCCTTTGGTGTTAAAACTCTTGTCTTCGCTTAAAAGCTTCGTATATCCACCTGCCATACCTCTTGGAATAATAGAGACTTTATGCAACGGCTCAACGTTAGGCAAAAGCAATGATACCAAAGCATGTCCGGCTTCATGAAAAGCGGTAAGTTTTTTCTCATGCTCGCTCACCACTCTTGACTTTCTCTGCGGCCCTGCCATAACTCTATCTATCGATTCGTCCATTTCATCCATTGTAATCTCGTCTTTACTTCTTCTTGCAGCTAAAAGAGCTGATTCGTTACATAGATTGGCAAGATCAGCACCTGAGAAACCTGAAGTCTGACGTGCAATCTTATTTAAATCTACTTTTTTTGAAACTTTCTTATTCCTTATATGAACTTTAAGAATATCTTCTCTTCCCTTTACATCAGGGATATCAACAATAATAACCCTATCAAATCTACCCGGTCTAAGTAACGCTGAATCTAAGACATCAGGTCTATTCGTTGCTGCAATAACTATAACGCTCTCATCAGTGCCAAATCCATCCATCTCAGCTAAAAGCGCATTCAGAGTCTGTTCTCTCTCATCGTGCCCTCCGCCTATACCTGAAAATCTCTGACGACCAACAGCATCTATCTCGTCTATAAATATAATGCAGCCCTTACCAGTACTGCGAGCATGACGCTTAGACTGTTCAAATAGATCTCTTACTCTTGCAGCACCTACACCTACAAACATCTCAACAAAATCTGAACCTGATAGAGATGAGAATAGAACTCCAGCCTCACCACTTACAGCCTTTGCAAGAAGAGTCTTACCTGTTCCAGGAGGTCCTGTCAATAAAACACCCCTTGGGATCTTCCCACCTAAACGCTGAAATCTCTTCGGATCTTTAAGAAAGTCTATTATCTCTTTTAGCTCTTCTTTCGCCTCTGCAACTCCGGCAACATCATCAAATGTAATCTTTCCTTGACCATCTAAACCAAACTTGGTTTTCATCTTGCCAAAAGAGAATATCCTACCCGCTCCACCTTTTGAACCGCGATGAAGAAACCAGAGAAAAGCAATAAAAAGCAAAATTGGACCAAC
>CAYRCW010000053.1:0-5647 GCA_964422895.1 uncultured Planctomycetia bacterium
GTTATTATGAAAAGTAATTTTAAATATATTTATGGTCCGGTATCTTCTTGGAGGCTTGGTTCTTCGTTAGGCATCGATCCTCTATCTCAAGATAATAAGATTTGTAGTTTTGATTGTATATATTGTCAGATAAAAGAACCGAGCTTGTTAAGCCTAGAAAGAAAAGTTTTTGTAGAGACTGAATTAATTGCTGATGAATTAAAAGCTTTACCTTCTGGATTAGATATTGATTATGTAACTCTATCAGGTAGAGGCGAGCCTACCCTAGCTTTGAATATCAAAGATATAGCGAGAGCTGCAAAGAGTATCTTGGGTCAGCCCACTGCACTTCTCACTAACTCTACTATGCTTTCAAGGGAGGATGTTAGAGATGACATCTCCGATATTGATTTTGTAATAGCTAAACTAGATGCCTCTAGCGATAAGTATCTAAAAGTTGTCAATAGACCTGATCAAGATTTGAATTTTTTAAGTATACTAAAAGGAATTAAAAAATTTAGAGCTAATTATAAAGGAAAATTTGGAATTCAGATTATGTTTTTAAATTCAAATAAATCTGAGGCTAAAGGGATAGCGCAAGTTGTATCAGAATTAAGTCCAGATGAAGTTCAACTGAATACCCCTTTACGTGATTCTAAAGTTAAAGCTTTACCAAAAGAAGAGATGGATAAGCTTGCGGTATTTTTTAAGGATTTTAATACGGTATCTGTTTATGATAAAGAGAGAAAAAAAGTAGAGTCAATTAGTAGAAAAGATACAATGAGGAGAAGGGGAAAACATTATGATAGCTGATATAACACATCTAGAAACTAAAGAGAGTGGAGTGGTTGTTGAGATAAGAGGCGGCGTTGGTTTAATTGAGCGTCTTCAAAGTATGGGTATAAGAGTCGATAAAAAAATTACTAAGATTAGTTCTCATTTTTGGGGAGGTCCTCAAACTATCGAGATTGATAATTTTAAAGTTGCCATTGGTCATGGGATGGCTAAGAAGATTATGGTAGACATAGATAGATGAAAAAAATTCTCTTAGTTGGCAATCCTAATGTAGGTAAGAGTGCGATATTCTCTCGCCTTACAGGGGTTAGGGTTGTTATCTCTAATTTTCCTGGCTCAACTGTAGAATATACAAAAGGCCGAAGCAAGATCTTTGGAGATGTTGTAGAGGTAATAGATATCCCGGGTACATATAGCTCAAATCCTAATTGTTGTGCTGAAGAGGTTGCAGTTAAGATGCTTGATCAAGGGGATATAATTGTCAATGTGGTTGATGCAACAAATTTAGAGAGAAATTTGTATCTTACCTTAGAACTACTTACCAGAGGTTTACCAGTAATAGTTGCATTGAATATTTGGGATGAGACAAAGCATCGTGGCATTAGTATAGATGTCAAAAAACTAGAAGAGTTATTGGGAGTTCCTGTTGTAAGTACTTGCGGTTTAACTGGTGAGGGGATAAGAGAAGTAGCATTAAAGATGAAAAATCTGAAACCAGTGAAGAGAAGTGATATATCCGATGAAGAGCGTTGGGTAGAGATAGGCAATATTATTAAAGAGGTTCAGAGGTTACATCACAGGCATCATACATTTCTGGAATTATTAGAAGGCTGGAGCATCAGGCCTATTAGCGGTTTTATTATAGGTGCTTTCGTTATGGTGGTATCGTTTTTTTTAGTCAGATTTATTGGTGAGAGCATTATCAATCATCTATTGGATCCGTTATTCAATAATTATTGGCTTCCTGTAGTGAGTAGTTTAAGTTCTATTATATCTAAGTTCGGTTTTTTACATTATATAATAATAGGTAAGCTAATTAATGGCGGGATAGACTTTGGGCTCTCATTTGGTTTGTTAACTACAGGCTTATATGTACCCATTGTAATGGTGGCTCCTTATATTTTGAGTTTCTATTTTGTCTTAGGACTTATGGAAGATTTTGGATATCTTCCACGTTTTGCTGTCTTAGTTGATAATGTTATGCATAAGCTAGGCTTACATGGTTATGCTGCTGTTGGAATGATATTAGGTTTAGGTTGTAATGTTGCCGGCGCTTTATCAGTACGATTACTTGAAAGTAGAAGAGAGAAGTTTATAGCCTCGACTCTTCTCAGCATTGCTGTGCCTTGCATGGCTCAGATAGCTGTTATAGTTGGACTATTAGGTGCTAGGAGTAACAAGGCTGTAATGATTGTATTTTCAACTCTTTTATTGCTGTGGTTTATTATAGGTTATATTTTAAATAAAGTTTTAAAAGGCGAGAGCATACCTTTGATGCTTGAGATTCCTCCATATAGAAGGCCTCATTTTGGCGCTGTTGTTAAGAAGCTCTGGATGCGAATATCAGGATTTTTTCTTACTGCAATACCTTATGTTTTATTAGGCGTATTCTTAGTCAATGTATCTTATTTCTTTGGAGTAATAGATTTTTTTGCTCGAATTTTTTCACCAGTACTTAAGAATATCTGGGGCTTACCATCAGAAGCAATTTCGGCATTATTGGTTGGATTTATAAGAAAAGATGTTGCAGTGGGCATGCTGGGGCCAATGGGTTTAACATTGAAGCAGCTTACTGTAGGCTGCGTTATTCTTGCAATATATTTTCCCTGCTTTGCTACTTTCATGGTTTTATTTCGAGAGTTAGGATTTAAAGATATGCTAAAAGCTGCAGCTATTATGATATTTGTAGCTATAACAGTGGGTGGAACTCTTAATCTCATTCTTTAACTATGAATTTTGAAGAACTAAATAAAGCTAGGAAGATACTTAAACTTGACTCTGAAGTTACGGTAGGGGAGATAAAAGAGTCTTTTCGTAGGTTGGTCAAAAAAACTCATCCGGATGTTGCTAAAGGTAATAACAGAGATGATTTGATGGAGAAGTTTAAAGAAGTATCTTGGGCTTATGAAATTATCATGAACTATATTTCTAGTTATAAGCTCTCTTTTAAAAAAGAAGATTTCGATAAGCAACATGTAGACTTCAATAAAGAGATGAAAGATCATATGAGCAGATTTTTCGAAGATTGGCTTGGGGATTTATCTATTTGACTTTTAAGCGCTTATTCTTTAGAATTCTTGCTATGAAAAACTTTAAGGTTTTTGTTGTATTTATAGTATTTTTTAGTTTTTTAAACAATGCTTTCTCTTTTTGGATCTGGACCCCCGAGACGGGTAAATGGATAAATCCTGATAGTTATGTAAGAGATACACCTGAAGAACAGTTTAACTTAGGCTATAAGAAATTTCAGGAAGAAGATTTTAAAAGTGCAATTGAATCTTTTAGTAAACTTGTTAAATATTATGAGAAGTCAAAGTATGCTCCAGAAGCCCAGTTCTACATTGGCCAAGCTCAAGAGAGACTAGGAAAATATTATCAAGCATTTCAAGCATATCAAAAGATCATAGATACTTATCCTTACACTTCGAGAGTTGACGAGGTTATATCTTTGGAGTATAAGATAGGAAATCTTTATTTTGTAAGAGATAACGAAGATAGAGATTTTATGGAGAAGATGTCTTTCTCAGACGATAATTCAAGAGCTATAGAGATATTCAAGAGAGTAGTAGACAACTCTCCTTATGGTGAGTATGCATCTTTAGCTCAGTTTAAATTAGGATTAATCTATAAACGTATAGGTGATTATCCTGGAGCAGAAGAGGCTTTTAAGAATCTTATTACAGGTTATCCGGGATCTGAGTTAACCGACGATGCGGTTATACAACTCGCAGAAGTTGCCTCAGAGAAAGAAGCTAAGATAGACTATTCGCAAGAAGGTACAGAGGTTGCAATTAAGAGATTAGAAGAGATGTCTAAAGTTGGTGATATGCCGCAAGAGGGTGATAAGATACTGGCGAGACTAAAAGAGCGTAAGGCAGAGAGCATTTATAATACAGCTAAATTTTATGAGAAGCAAAAACTATATGATAGCGCAGTTGTATATTACGAAGAAGTAGTTAAACAGTGTCCTAATAGTGTTTGGGCTGTAGTAGCTGCTGAGAAAATTGCTGCATTTAAAAAGAGAGAAAATTAATTGAAAAGATTAACGGCAGTATGTTTAATTACTTTATTTATTGCAGGTTGCGGTTATACTTTAAGAAGTGTTCAGGATTCTCCATACAAAACAGTCTATATTCCTACATTCTCTAATAAAATATCAATAAATAATATATCTTCAGATTATAAGCTTTATTATCGTGGGCTCGAGATAGAGCTTGAGAATATTCTAAAAGAGAGATTTAGATATGATGGCAATATAATTCCTGTTTCTAATATTGAGGATGCTGACATTGTTATAGAAGGTGCTATCTTAGATTATAATAAGAGTGCTTTAAGCTATGCTAGCAATGAAGATGTTGATGAATACAGGGTTACTGTTAGTACAGATGTTCGGCTGATAGAAGGGGAAGAAGAGCTGTGGTCTGAAAATATATCTGGAGAGTCGACATACCTTATATCCGGGACTAATGCTAAAAGCGAAACGCAGGCTTTAAGAGATGCTTTAAGTGACTTATCTAGGAATATTGTGGATAGAGTAGTAATTGACTGGTGAGCGCTTTTTTAATACATTCAAAAGATAGTACTCTTGCTGAGATATTTTTAGAGTCTCAGGTCAAAAGATTAAAGTCTAAGAAAGTTCAAAGAAAGTCTTTTAAAGCAAATGTTTTTGAAAATATTGTTGCTGATATATTTAGCTCTTCTCTTTTTGAGGACAACACGCTGTATTTTTTAGATAATGCAGAATCTCTTAAAAATAAGAATGTAGCTTTTTTAAAAGAGAAGATAGATTTTTCAACTCTTAAAGACAGTTATATCTTTAATCTTACAAGTAAGATTTATTGGAAACTACTTCCTCAGTGGGAAGGTATCAAAGGATTAAAAATTATGGAGCTGAGATTTAATCCAAATGATATAAAGACTTATCTTGAAGATTTTAGTGGTAAGAAAATTTCTCAAGAAGCTATGAGTTATATAATAAAAATATATAATAAGAGCAAGGACTTTAAGTCTATTGTTGACGCTGTTTTAAAATCTGAATTGCTATATCCAGAGAGAGATTGCATAGAATTAGATACTCTTGGTGAGTTTCTTCAGGATAGAGAGCCGCCTGAGATAAAGTATCTCTATGAAAGAATACTGGCAAAAGATACCAAGAGTTCTCTTGAGACAGTCTTGTCCTTAAAAGAGAAAGGATATAGAGATGAGGTAATATTGTTATCTCTCTTACCCCGTTTCCTTGACAAGGTGACTAGTTTAGAGGCGGAGTTTATTATCCATCTGGAGAATAGTTTTAAAAAGGGCAAAAAAGATGCTTATTCTTTAATATTAGATCTCATTATATTTTTTACACAAAGAGATTTATTAAAAATATCTTATGGAGTTTTGAATAATGATTAAAGAAGCGATAAGAGTGGGAGATGGCATCATAGAAGCTATTTTAATTGAGCTAGGGGACCATAATTTTATTGTTTTAAGAGGTAGCAGGGGTTACATTATGTGCGGTTATCTCAATATGGATGTTGCAGATAATTTTGGAGATGTTGCGATTAAAATAACAGGTGTTGGAACAATTCGGGATGCATTACATGCAGTGGCTAAGGAAGTTAGTAGTGAGGCGAAGAATAGAGGCATCTATGAAGGCCAGAGGGTTAAG
>CAYRCW010000054.1:0-4120 GCA_964422895.1 uncultured Planctomycetia bacterium
GTAGCAGCTATCAATTAGAGAATATATGTTTAACTGTTTAAAAGGAGGATGAAGATGGAAGAGAGAGAGGTCTTTTCAAAAGTTAATGGCTTAATAGAGAATATTGAAAAAGTTATATTAGGTAAGCATGATGCTGTACAGTTAGCGGTAGCTGTATTTCTATCAGAAGGCCATCTTTTAATGGAGGATGTTCCTGGAGTAGGTAAGACTATGCTTGCTAAATCTATGGCTAAGTCTTTCTCTGCCAGCTTTAGAAGGATACAATTTATCCCAGATCTTTTGCCATCTGATGTAACTGGTAGCTATATATATAATCAGAAGAATGCTGAATTTGAATTTAGACCTGGTCCTGTTTTCGCTAATATCGTTATAGCTGATGAAATTAACCGTGGTACACCCAGGACCCAAAGTGCACTCTTAGAGCCTATGGAGGAGTTTCAGGTTACTGCCGATGGTAATACTTTCCAGCTTGATAAGCCTTTTTTCTTAATAGCTACTCAAAACCCAGTCGAAAGAGAAGGTACCTATTTTTTACCCATATCACAGTTAGATAGATTTTTGGTTAAGATGGGTATGGGTTATCCTGATAAAACCCAAGAGATTCAGATTATTTTAGATAGAGAGAAAGAGGATCCTTTAGATAAGATTGAGCCTGTGGTTAGCAAAGAAGAGGTTGTTGAAATTCAAAATTTTGTAAAAACTATAAAAGTAGATTCTAAGATATATGAATATGTTGTCAATATAGCACAGATGACTCGCGAGACTGATAAACTTATTCTAGGTGTTAGCCCTAGAGCATCTCTTGATCTATTTAGGTTGTCTCAGTCATTAGCCTTAATGGAAGAGAGAACATATTGTATTCCTGATGATGTTAAGAAGGCTGCTCCGCTTGTTCTTGCTCACAGGGTTATACCTTCTTCGCCTGCAAAGACAGAGATTGGCAATACTCAGGAGATAATCAGAAAACTGGTAGATGAAATCTCAGTTCCAATTCAATAATAAGGGTTGCTGCGTTTTAACAGGGCTTGGCCTATGCGCCTTGATCGTAGCTGTATTTTTGACTTCTGCTGGATTTATAATTCAGTCTAATCTTATTTATCTTGTAGCTTCAGGATTATGGGGGCTTATTGTCACCGACTTTTTAATATCTTTTATCTCCCTGAGAGGAATAAAGATCATGAGATTTGCTCCGACTCATGCAGTTAGAAACGAAGATTTTAAAGTTAGAATAAGACTGGAAAACAAAAGTTATTCGAAGTTTTTGATAAGGTTAACTGACAGTAGTTTCACTAAGAATATAACTGGGGTTGAGCTTCCTATTGTGCCTAGTTTGAAAAGCAAGGAAGTAGTTGAACTAGACTATACTCTGAGAATAAAAGCAAGAGGAGTGCATAACCTTGAAACCATTAAAGCTGAGAGCAGTTTTCCCCTTGGACTTTGGAATCGAGTTATAAATTTTACCTCTAAATCTAAAATTACTATATATCCTGAATTTTATGAAGTACCTCAATTTGCAGTATCTTATAGAGGGATGAGATCTGAATTTGCCAATACATCTTCCAATAGGTCTGGTATGGGGGGCAACTTTTTGCAGATAAGAGAATATCAATATGGAGATAATTTAAAGAATATCCACTGGAGAGCAACAGCTAGAACAGGTGATCTCATGGTAAAAGAGCTAGAAAAGTTTACTCTCTCAAATCTCTCTATTGTGCTAGACAGCTCTGCCGATATGATACTAGGCTTACTTGAGGAGTCCAATTTTGAATATGCAATTAAAACGGTTGCAACTATAGCTAATAAAGCTTTAACTACTCGCTATCATGTAAAACTTATATATTATGATCAAGCTAAGGGAAAAATAGAATTTAAAAAAGCTTACGGTAGGATGACGCCGGTATTGAATAGTCTCTCTAAGATAAAACCAACAAATAAAGTGGATGTAAAAGACCTTGTAGATGCTGCTATACCGGAGATTGAGAAGGAGTCTGTAGCGGTATTTGTTTTGCTCTCTCTTAATTCGGATGTTACTCAAAAAGTTATGCAGCTCGCTAATCAGGGGATAGACTCTGTTCTTGTTATATTTGATCCGAGATCGTTTGCTGCTGTCTTAGATAAAAAGATTGGTGATTTTTACAATGTCTTCTCTGAGCTTATGAGCGGAGAAGCGTTCTATTTAACTGGAGCAGGAATAAGAGTATATATGGTAAAACACGGTGACCGTATATCTGATGCGCTAAGTAGACCGCATATGTTCTTATCTTCTTAAAATGTTTTATATCATTTCATTTTTATTGGTTAGTATTGGCATAATAGCTCTTCCGCTTATTGAAGGAGTAAATTCCAGTCTTATTCTTGCAAGTACTGTATTTACCATTGGTTTTATATTGACACAACTGATTAAAAAATTTTATTTTTCAAAAAATATTGTTAAATTACTCGCGTTCATTGTATTGCTAGTTGGGATTGTAGGATCTTTTAGCTGGGGTAATTCTGGAGAATGGGCAATAATCTGGTTAATATGGTATTTTATTCTTGTTTTTCAAATTGTTAGCATCTTTGGTTATAAAGATGCTAAGAGCTGGGCGGTCTCGTATTTTCTAAGTTTTGTTCAGCTTTCTTTAGGTGGAATATTTACAGAAAATCTATTATTCCTCGCTATTTTCTCTATTTATCTGATCCTAGCTGTTTTTGGATTCCTTTTTCTTCTTCCTAAAATAGAGATGCGAGAGAAAATATTAAAATTAATAAAACCTCGTTTGAATTTAGCAAAATGGGGCGTTCTCACAACTGTGAATGTTTTTTTTGTAACAGGATTGGTTTTTCTAGTTTTACCAAGAACTCAAAGCCCGTTTTTTAAAATCAAAAAAGAGATGCATCTTGTCGAGAGCCTAAAAGAGAGTACTAGTTTTATGGAAGACGATGTAGAAGAGAAAGCATTAAGTTTACCTGACGAGATTGAATTAGGGACAGTATCTGAATTGAGGAGCGGGAATTCAATCTTAATGTTGGTGGAGGCTAAGAAGCCGTCTCTTTTTAAGGCCCAGACTTTTAATTACTATAATGGTAGGAGTTGGATAAAGCATGGCAGTAAACCTGTGCCTATAAAATTAAAAGATGGAAAGGTTAATCTTAAGCCGCTTTATTTAAAAAAAGAACTTTTTGCTAAAACAGCCCCAGATAAATTTTATCATCAAAAATTTTATATTAAGAATTATTCACAAAATCTTGTTTTAGGTTCTTACCCTATTATAAGTTTATTTGGTTTAGATGCTGAAGAGATCAAGATAGATCATTTTGAAAATATTTATTTACAGAAAAAATTAAAATCTGGAGATCAGTATGAAGTTATCTCTGTCGATAAAAATTATTCGTCTAATTACTTGAGGTCGCTGCCTAGAACCTATCCTAAAGAGATTATGGAGTTATATCTTCAACTTCCGCCTGATTTAGATAAGAGATTGATGGATTTAACTTCTTATGTCTTAAAATATACCCCGTCTAATATATATGATGAATTAATTACGATTAGAAAATATTTAAAAGATCACTGTGTGTATAGTAGGTTGACTAAGGAGAGTTCGACGTTCTACGAATTTCTTTTTGATAATAAGCCTGGCGATTGCGAGTATTTTGCAACAGCTTTAGCTTTAATGTTACGTTATCGTAATATTCCTACGCGTCTTGTTACCGGTTTTTCAGGCGGAGAATTTGATTCCAAAAAGAGGACAGCTATAGTTTATGCAAAGAATGCTCATGCTTGGATAGAGGTTTTCTTTCCAAATATAGGTTGGTTGCCTTGCGACGCGACTCCTAAATCTATATTTCAAGTTCAATGGGAAGAAGAGCCTAAGGTTCTAGCTTCAAAGTATCGGAAAGATTCGAAAGATAAAGGGTTTAGTAGTGAGAGTAGTAATGAAAATGAAGCTAGTAATTCTGATTATTCAAAGCAGAGTGGAGCTAGCGATAAAATTACAGAAGAAGGAACTCCAGAAGAAGAGCTTTTGCCAGAAGATTATTATTTTAAAGATAAGCTTTCTCAGAGTAGCTTGCCTAAAGAAGAGGTTGTATTCTCTGGAGAGTTTTTTGAGAAAGCAGATTCTAGCGGGAGCTCTGATTT
>CAYRCW010000054.1:4220-5586 GCA_964422895.1 uncultured Planctomycetia bacterium
GCAGATTCTAGCGGGAGCTCTGATTTAGAAAAAGAGAGCGAGGAAATAGCTTTAGCTCAGCAAACAGAAATTTTTAAAGAAGAAGATGTTCTACTTAATGATAACTTGTTGAACAAAGATTTTGAATCTCAAGAGGTATCAATAGCTGAAGAAGAAGATTGGCTTTATAAAGAGGATAGTGCTGTAGGAAAAGGAATAACAGAAGAGGAACTTCAACCAGAAGCAGATCTCTTTGAGGAAATTATATTATCTGAAGATGAAGAGGAGTCTGTTGAGGAATTAGTATCTGGCGAGGAGCTTTTTGAAAAAGAAGATTTGACGGATCTATCTTCTGAAGAAGATAGGGTTGAGTTCTCTAGTTTAGAATCTAAGGTTGAAGAAGATTATTTTTCCGAAGAATCTGTTAGTGAAAGCGAAGCTGTTTTAGGCGGAGAAGATATTGTTACTTCAAAATATTCTGAAGAGCAGGGGAGTGAAATAGACTCTCAAGACGAATCTCTCTTAAGCGTTGAAGATAGAGCAATTGAAGAAGCATCTACTGAGAGTGAAGATAAAGATGCAGATGGAGTTTTTTTAGATGAAGAGAGTTTAACGGAGAATTCTTTAGAAGATAAACAGATTGTTGCAGCAAGTGGTGTCGTAGAAGATGAAGAGAGTTTAGCCGTATCAGTTGAAGAGGATCTTGAAAAGGATGCTTTAGAAGAAGTGACAAGTGAAAATGTACTATCTCCAGAAGTTGCTTTAGAGGAGATAACTTCTGAATCTAAAGATATTTCTCAGGTACAGCTAGAACCTAGTGAAATCGAAACGTTAGAGGAAGATATAGTTGCTAGTTTAAGTTTAATAGGAGAAGAAGAGACTCCTACAGAGGTTGAGGAAAGTACTTTAGAAGAAGCAATATCTACTTTTCAGGAGCAATCAAGTTTTGAGGATGAGATATTAGAGCAGGATGTCCTTGCTAGTGAAGGTTTTATAAGTGAAGAGGAGCTGTCTCTAGAAAAAGAGACTTTCCCAGATCAATATATACAAGACGAAGACTCTATCGTTGTAGAAGATTTTCTATCTGAACCAGGGATTGATTCAGAAGATAGTGCAGTTGCCGATGAAGAGAGCGGTGATTTAACAGAGAGTTCAGATATAAAAGAAGATTTTATATCTGATCTTGGAATTATTGCCGAAGAGCCTATATTTGAAGAAGATTTAACGCATGTAGAAGATCTGATATTAGAAAAGAGTGCAGAGGATAGGCCTTCCTCGGAAGAGCTGATGTCTAAAGATGAATATATAGAGCTAGGAGAGGATGTAGCGGTTGAAAAGCTGGATGTTGTTGAAGAGGTTGAATTAGAAGAGGTCAAAGGTTTAGATA
>CAYRCW010000055.1:0-5477 GCA_964422895.1 uncultured Planctomycetia bacterium
ATAACAACGCTCATCAGAATCATACTCCCAATCAAATTCAGAGATACCACAACTCCAAGAACTCCAGGAATCGACCCCAAGACTCTTCAACTTCTCTTCGGTAGCTATCTCAATCTCTATCTTCATCTTATCTTTCTCCTGATAAAAAATACATTGGAGCGGGAGAGGGGAATCGGACCCCCGTAATCGGCTTGGAAGGCCGGAGCTTTACCACTAAGCTACTCCCGCAGAATTAAAATTATTCAGATTTTTTATTAAACTTAGCGTATTTTCTACGGAATTTCTCAACTCTACCGGCAGTATCGACTATCCTCTGCTTCTCCCCTGTATAAAAAGGATGGCAGGCAGAACATACCTCTATCTTAATACTCTCTTTCGTAGAACGAGTCTGGATAACATTTCCACAGGCACATGCAATTGTAGTCTCTCCATATTTTGGATGCGTATCTTTTTTCATTTTAACCTCCAAATTAATCTTTTATTTACACTAATCAATAACTTCTTTTCAACAAACTATTACCTTAAAACCCCAAGCCAGAGTTGAATTATACTATTATAAATCTACTCCTGCAATATTTTTATATCCAAGTAGATACTTTTGAGTTGTCTTTTCAATTACTTCTTGAGGAAGATTTGGAGCAGGCAGAGTCTTATCCCAATCTGTAGACTCAAGCCAATCTCTAACATACTGCTTATCAAAACTATCTTGAGCTCTTCCTGGATTATAGCTATCTTTAGGCCAGAAACGAGAAGAGTCTGGAGTTAAAACCTCATCTATTAAAATGATCTCTCCATTTAAAATCCCAAACTCAAACTTTGTATCGGCTATAATTATTCCCCTCTCTAAAGCATAATCATGGGCAAAAGAATATAGCTCAATACTCTTATCTTTTATCTTAGACGCAAGTTCTAAACCTAAACTATCAGCTACATCTTCAAAAGAGACAGCCATATCATGACCACTATCTTCTTTTGTCGAAGGAGTAAATATAGGCTGGCTAAGCTTTTGAGACTCAACTAACCCTTTTCTAAGCTCTATTCCAGATACCATTCCCTCTCTTTTATAATCTTTCCATCCTGAGCCAGATAGATAGCCCCTAACGACACATTCGAAAGGTAAAGGCTCTGTCTTCTTAACAACTATAGTCCTATCCTTTAAAATATCTTGATAATCTAATAATTGAGCTATTCCTAAAGTATCAGATTCCAAGAGGTGATTAGATATAATATCTTTTGTCAAATTAAACCAAAGTAAAGACATCTTATTTAAAACTACCCCTTTAAGTGGAATTGGATCTGGCAAGACAACGTCAAAGCAAGATATTCTATCAGTTGCTACAAAAAGTAATTTTCCATCAATCTCAAATACATCTCTCACTTTACCTCTGCGAAATACCTTAAGGCTCGGTATGTTAACCTCTTTAATTGAATTCATTCTCAGTTTTTCCCCCTTGTAAAATTGTAAAATCTCCAACAATATCCTCTTTTAAAAATAAATCTCTATCTTTAAAAAACTCCTTTATAGGTAAGTACTGCCCTCTCTTCTGACAAGTAAGATAGATCATCTGCACATCATACTCATAGCACAGATCTAAAAAAAGCTGCAATAATCTTTCTTGGTGATTGTAATCGAAATCATCTAAAACATTTAAAGTTTCATCTAATATAAAAGGAAGTTGTTCGCCATGATTCAATTTAAACAAAGAAATAATTGCAAAACGCAAAAGCAAATAAAGAGAGCTCTGTATACCTTTACCTACCTGTTCTATGGAAATAAAATCAGGGTAGTTCTTAGGCTTAAGATATATACTTAAATCAACATCAACTTTTATAAACTCATAATCTTCGCTAAGAGAACTAAAATGCTTATTAACAAAATCATTTATATAAGGAGAAACTTCAGAGTATAATTCCTCTCCTGCTTCTTGAAGTGCTATAGATGCAATATCTAGAGCCTCTTTATAGGCAGCTATTCTCTTTATCTCGTCTTCTAATCTAGATTCTTCGGCAGCTAAAACAGCTATGTCTTCATTAAATAAATTACTCTCTATTGTCTTGTCTATCATATCTATATTAATCTGGACATTTCTGATATTATCCTCTAAATCTTTTCTCTCTTGCATACTGTTTTTAAAAGCAGAGATATCAGGTTCTATAGCACTAAATTCTAGCTTAGAGTCTACCTTGCTCTTAACATCAGTCTCGATATTTAACCCAGAGAAACTTTTTAAAACACTAGAATAATCTCTACTCTGATACCATGCTGATTCCAGCTCTTCTATATTTTTAATATCTAACTCAACCAAAAGACCACTCCAGAGTTGCTCGTAGAATTCAATCTCTTTAGGCTCTTTGAGGTTTTCAAAGATTCCTAATTCAGATACTTTAGTTGAAATTTCAAATTTAAATTTTTCTCTCTTTTTTTTAGAATCTAAGACTATATTTCTCTCTTTCCTAGTAAGTTTTAAAAAATAAAGAGCAACAATAAGAAGAAATGCAGAAGAAAAGAAAAATAAATATCTAGCCTGTTCAACATTAAGAATAAGATATAAGATTAAAAATATAGAACAACCAGCTAAAGCTAACCAAAAAAGAAGTATATTATTTTTTAATGTTCTCCCTGCAGTAACGACGGTGTTATCTATATTTTTAAGCTTAATTTTAGACTCTCTAATTATATCACCACATCTTTTAAAGCTCTGAAAATCTTTCAAGCTCATCTCGCGTACCATTAAGGGGATATCCTCATAGTTATTCTTAACCGCAGTAAACAGAGAGAAAAGCCTGCTTTTAAGCTCTTTAATTCTTGGCATTAACTTAACATCAAGATCAGATTTTAACTCTTCTAATTTCATCTCCAAACCCCTTCTCTCTAAGAGAAGTTGTTTATTCTTATCAAACTGCTGCTTTAAGCTATCCATATCTTTCCTTACCTGATCATATTCAATCTGCTTGCTCCCAGCTATCGTTCTCTTACCTCTTTTCTCAAAAACACCTATCTTAACTCTCTTATCTTGCATCTTCTTTAAAGCACCTGAAAGACCGCCTCCACTCCTACCGATTTCTATTATAGATCTGACTTCATCTAATATCTTTTTACTCTCTCCGATTGCAGCAACATCAAACTGTCTAACCATACTTAAACTTTCAAAAACATCTCTACTTATATTTAAAAATTGATCACCAACAAGTGGGCCTAAATACTTATCTTGCTTAGATATCTTTAAAGCTGAAAAATCTCCATTTTTAAATTCAAAAACACCTATCTTATCTTCTCGAGGCGACGATTCAATTATCTTTTCAATTCTATAATTACCACCTTTATGCAAAGAGATGTCTACTCTACCACCATATATATCTGAGTTCCAAGGCTTGAATCTTGCTCTTTTCTTTCTACCGACATCAGTCTTTAGATCACCAAAAGGATAAAGTACAGCATGAATAAACTCTATCAAGGTAGATTTACCTTTATCATTTGGAGCAAGTACTATATTGATCTTTTTTGCAAAAGATATTCTAATATTATCTTTTATCTTCCCAAAACCAAATATCTCGACATCCTTAAACCTCATTCCACCCTCTTATCTCTTTTGTAAAAATAGCATCAAGACCAACTTTAGTTGCAATATCTATAACTTCTTTTGAAACTTGCCGATCTTGTAAAATTTTAATAAAATTTTTACCAAGCAGTGAAGATTCTATTAACTCTTGTGAATAAACTGATCTTATATTATTTTTTAGATTGAACGCAAAAAAGATATTACCTTGCTTTATATAATCCTCAATATCTTCTAGATCTATTCTTATATCTGGATCAACATCTCCCTTTAAAGTGATAGCTACTACAGCATCGGAATCGCTACTATTCTTAACCATCTCTTTTATCTCATCTGACGATATAATACCGCTACAATCAACTTCAATCTCTCTATAGTAACGCTTCTGAAAAGAGATTTCATCTACTTCTGGGTTTTCCCCTTTTTTCACTTTAACTTTAAGTATAAATTTTTCCCCTAATTCTTTAAAACTTAGAGATTCAGGAGAACCAGAATAATAACCCAAAACATTTTCGCTATTCTTAGGAACCTGCCTACAATTATGATAATGACCTAAGGCAATATAGTCTACGCCTGATCTCTTTATATCATCTGACGAAAAAGGCAAAGAGTCTCCAAATATAGATTCTTCAGTACCATTACCTATTTCAGCGCCATGCATCAAAGCTATGTTCAAAATATCTTTATTATCTACGCTTAAATCTTTAAGTAGATTCTTAGAAACATTTTCAGGGCTAACAGAGACACCCCAGATACAGAGACTGTCATTCACTTCAACTTTTTCAAATTCAGCTCCAAATATATGAGAATTTTCAGGCCAATCATATATAAGATAAGGTGAACTATCTTCTAAAATATCATGATTGCCGGCAACTATATAAACTGGCAATGGCTTTAAAGATTCAATACCATAAATGATTAAAGACTTAATAGTATTGGGTGAAAAATAATCTCCTTCAAATAGATCTCCTGCAAACAATATAAAATCCAACTCTTCTTTAATCGAGTTTGCAAACTGAATAACTTTCTTAAAAGTCTCTTCTAGCTCTCTCTTCCTCTGGGAGATCTTATCTACATCCTGAAATCCTAAAAATTTAGAATCTAAATGAAAATCTGAAATCTGGAGAAACCGAGCTTGCATTAAATAAATCTCTTGCTAATATTTAAAGAATTATTCTTTATCTCTTCAATCTGCTCTTTATTAATATTAAGACTCTCTTTTAAAGCAGTATCTATTTGTAAATCATTCAACAAATCGCTTGGTAAATGGGCATCGCTATTAAATACTAAGGTAGCTCCATTTTTTTGACCAATCTCATAAACATGCTTATTGGACTTTCGGTGTCCAGCTCGAGCTGTAATCTCAAGAGCAACACCTCTCTCTTTAGAAGTTATAGCAATATCGTCATCAATCCAGCCAGGATGAGCAAGAATATCGCAACCTGCTTCAATTGCTGCTTTATTAGTACCCTCTTCAACAGGCTCAACCGGAGATTCACCATGTACCACAACAATTGCTCTGCCTTGGCTCCGCGAATAACTAACTAATTCCGATATCATCTTAACTGGAACATGTGTAATCTCAACTCCAGGAATAACCTTAATATTGTTCGACCAATATTTATTAAGATCTGCCGCAACTTTAATCAATCTTGGTAAGACAAAATCAATATTAGATGAATCAACATGATCTGTTATAGCTATTACATTATATCCATTAACAGAAGCCCTGCGCACAAGTTCAGAGGGCAGGAGTACTCCATCAGAAAATAATGAATGAGTATGAAGATCTATCATAATAAAAATTTTGTATTTTAACCTATTACGAATAATAGTTTAAAATTTAGAAATTAAAAAAACAAGGAAAATATAATAAATGCCCCACATAGGACTCGAACCTACGACACCCGGTTTAGGAAA
>CAYRCW010000056.1:0-2430 GCA_964422895.1 uncultured Planctomycetia bacterium
CTCTATCAAGAGACATTAAGATACTATTTTGTTTATAGCATTAAGATATGCTTTTGTGGAAGCCTCTATTATATCTGTCGAGGTACCTCTACCTACAATCTCTCTGTTCTTATCTTTTAATCTCACTGTAACTTCACCCAGCGCATCGCGACCTGAAGTAACAGCACGAAGATTATAGTTTAACAGCTTAGGCCTGATACCTACAATTCTATCTATAGTATTGTAACAAGCATCTATAGGGCCATCACCACAGGCAGCATCTTCATATATCTTCTTATTTTTTCTTAACTTAACTGTTGCAGTAGGAACAGTGGAAGAGCCTGTAACTGTATGAACATATACATATTCCCAGACCTTAGGCACCTCTTTCATCTCATCTTCAACTAGAGCAACAATATCGTCTTCAAAAACTTCTTTCTTCTTATCTGCAAGAGCTATAAACTCTTCATATGCCTTCTGAAACTCTTTCTTGCCAAGTTTTAATCCAAGCTCTTCTAGCTTTCTACCAAATGCATGGCGACCAGAATGTTTGCCTAAAACAAGTTTGCTCTCCTTAAAACCAACATCGCTTGGATTCATTATTTCATAAGTATTAGGCATTTTTAAGACGCCATCTTGATGAATACCAGACTCATGGCTAAAGGCATTATCGCCTATTACAGCCTTATTAGGAGGAAGAACTATACTCATTAAAAGACTGACAAGTCTACTGCTCTTATATAACTCTTTTGTCTTAACCGCTGTCTTAACCTTATAAAAATCTGCTCTTGTCTTTAGAGCCATAACTATCTCTTCGAGGGGAGCACTACCGGCACGCTCTCCTATTCCATTAATAGTACATTCTACCTGCCTAGCTCCTGCTTTAATTGCAGAGAGCGAGTTAGCGCAAGATAACCCTAGATCATCATGACAATGGACACTGATAACCGCATCATTTATATTAGGCACACTACTCTTTATCTGAGTTATAAGATCAGAAAACTCCTCCGGAACAGTATAGCCTACAGTATCAGGTATATTTATAACTCCTGCTCCAGCATCTATAACCTCAGCTATTATTTTAAAGAGAAAATCTCTCTCTGTGCGAGATGCATCTTCTGGAGAAAACTCAACATCATCGCTAAACTTCCTGGCATACTTAACAGCCTTAACAGCCTGCTTCAATATCTCATCTTCGGCTTTTTGCAACTTATATTTCATATGTATCTTTGAAGTAGCCAAGAAGACATGTATTCTACTCTTATTGGCCCCCTTTAAAGCTTTGGCCGCAGAGTCTATATCTTTATTTAAAGATCTGGCTAAAGCACATATGATAGGTTTTTTTATCTTTTTAGATATTAAACTTACAGCTTCAAAATCTCCAGGTGAAGCTATAGGAAAACCTGCTTCTATTATATCGACATTTAGACGCTCTAGCTGTTTTGCAATCTCGATCTTCTCTTTTATATTTAAAGAAGCACCAGGAGATTGCTCTCCATCTCTTAAAGTCGTATCAAATATATGTATCTTATCCATAATTACCTCCTAAACAATTATAGTTAAAGAATAACACAAGGGTATTATTTCTTCAATTGTTTTGTGTTATAATTAGAAGATGAAAATAGATAAGACAGCAATAGTAGATAGAAATGCTGCAATTGGCGAGAATGTCAAAATAGGACCTTACTCTATAGTAGAAGAGAATGTAGAGATAGGAGCCAACACAGAGATACTGCCCTTCTGCCATATAAAAGGCTCAACTAAGATAGGCAAAAATAATATCATTCATACTGGCTCAATCATAGGTGAGAAACCGCAGATGCTAGGTTTAAAAAGAGAGTTAGGTCATCTCTCTATAGGTGATAACAATATCATAAGAGAGTATGTAACTATAAACACTTCGACAGAAGAGAACAACAGAACAGAGTTGGGAAACAATAACTATCTTATGGGCTTCTCTCATATTGCTCATGACTGCCGCTTAGGAAACAACATAACGATTAGTAATGGCTCACTCTTAGCAGGACATGTTGAAGTAGAAGATAGTGCTACGATATCAGCAAATACAGCCATACATCAGTTTGTTAGAATAGGACGATTAGCAATGATTGGAGGATTATCACGTGTAACAAAAGATGTACCTCCGTTTATGATGCTGATAGGAAACTCTAAAATATTTGGAATAAATACCATAGGTTTAAAACGTGCGGGTTTTAGCACAGAAGAGATAAATGAAGTCAAAAGAATATTCACAACAATATACCGTAAGAAATTACCTTTAAATAAGATCTTAGATGAACTGAAGAAAAGTAATACAGTTAAAACAGAAGAGGTGATAAAATTTATTGAAAGTTCAAAGCGGGGAATATCCGGCGGCAAAACATCAAACTTAGTTGAGAAATTATTTTTAGAATATCCACTATTTGCAAAGCAGAGAGTAAATGCTTATAG
>CAYRCW010000056.1:2530-5444 GCA_964422895.1 uncultured Planctomycetia bacterium
AGCTTAGATCAAAGACCCTACTCAAGATATTTAGATAACTGAACTCCTAATAGGTAGTATCTGATATTACACCTATATCTCTAAATTTTTTATAGCGCTTATCTATCAACTCTTCAATAGAGATACTTTTTAATTCTTCGAGAGACCTCAATATAAACTCTTTAAGATTGTCGGCAGCAACCTCAGGCTCTCTATGAGCTCCGCCTAAAGGTTCGCTTATCGCCTCATCTATTATTCCAAAACTCAGAAGATCTTCTGCATTAAGCCGCAATGCTTCAGAAGCCTTCTCTGCCATTGCTCTGTCCCGCCATAATATAGCAGCGCAACCCTCCGGAGATATAACAGAGTAATAAGAGTATTCAAACATCGCAACCCTATCTCCTATCCCTATTCCTAATGCTCCACCGCTTCCCCCTTCTCCTATGACAACAACAATTATAGGGGTTTTAACTTGAAACATATCCCTAATATTTTCAGCTATAGAATGAGCCTGGCCTCTCTCTTCAGCTCCAACACCAGGATAAGCACCAGGAGTATCTACTAAAGATATTACCGGCAAGGAGAACCTTTCAGCCAAACTAAATATCCTAGCAGCTTTTCTGTAGCCTTCAGGATGTGCGCAACCAAAATTACGCTCTAGATTCTCTTTTGTATCTCTTCCTTTCTGATGTCCAACAACTGCAACTCTCTCCCCGCCTATCCTTGCAAGTCCTGTAATTAAAGCTTTATCATCTCCAAAAAGTCTGTCACCATGAAGTTCTATAAAGTCATCCATGATCATATCAGTATAATCCAACAGAGTCGGGCGGTCTGAATGGCGTGATACTTGGACCTTCTGCCAAGGTGTCAGGGCATCATAAATATCCTTTTTAAGACTATCTAATTTATCTTGAAAACCGCTAATCTCATCTTTAAGATTGATATTCTTATCCTGAGAGAAGCCTTTTAACTCAGATATTTTTCTCTCTAATTCCAGTATTGGTCTCTCAAAATCTAATTCAGCCATAATTATTCAATAATAGTAACTTTAGTTCCGACAGGTACAACATCATAGAGCTCTTCAACATCTTTATTGTAAAGCCTAACGCAGCCGGCTGTCACCTGCTGTCCTATGCTATCGGGTATAGTTGTACCATGAATACCGTATCCAGAGAGTTCAAAACCCATCCAGCGACTGCCAAGTATATTCTCTTCGCTCTCCGGAGGAACAATAGCACCGGCTTTATACCAGGTAGGATTGGGCAATTTATTTATAATCTTAAAATTTCCGGCTGGAGTTGAATTAAACTCCCCTGTTGAACAAGGATAGACCTTAACTATATCATCATCCATCTTAAGAGTTAGAACATTTAAAGATTTATCAACTATGATAGCAGGCTTAGAAGTAACAACTTTCAACCTCTGACCTATCCTTATCAAGTCTGAACTTAAACCATTGCTTCTCTTTAAAAAACCTACTGTTGTATTAAACTTCTTTGCTATCAGATGTAACGAATCTCCGCTCTTAACCTCATAAATGAGAGAGTCATCAGTTTTGATAGGAGAAAACATAATTCTCATATTTATACCCCAAAGCCTCTGCTCTAAATCTCCTAAATCAGGATGACTAGAAAAATTCTGTATTAATTTCTCATAAACCTCTTTAGCCTCTATAAGTTTATTGCCCTCTATTAGCTGTTTGGCGAATACTAGCCCCTCTTTAAAAGTGCCCTCAGTTTTATCTTTAACTAAATCATCTAACTGAGATACGCTCTCTATCTTAGAAGAAGTCGAAGGCTCTACTTTATCCTCATTTAATGTTATTTCGCTCTGGTCTTGATAGTTATCTTTAGAAGAGCTTATCCCCCATATCAAGAAACCTCCGCCTACAATAACCAATAATACAATAATCAAGATACGCCTATCCATACATCCCTCCTAAATTAAAAATATTTTTGTATTCTAGTAATATTTGACTCTCAATGAATGTTTTATAATTATAAAATTAGATTAAATAAATTGCAATTAAAATGCTAGTACACAAAAGTAGCACAACAAACTTAATTTAAAACTTTATGTTTAGAATTTTATTGGTAGAATAATTAACAATGAGCATACTAGTGGTTGGTTCTACTGCATTGGATACTATAAAAACTCCTTTCGGAAAAGCAGAAAGGATACTTGGCGGATCTGCCATCTATTTTTCTCTAAGCGCAATAAACTTTGCTCCCGTCAGTATAGTTGCTGTCGTAGGAGAAGACTTCCCTAAAAAACATATACAGTTTTTACAAGATAAAGGTATAGATACTCAAGGTTTAAACATAGAGAGCGGTAAGACATTCCACTGGGAAGGTGAATACAGCTGGGACTTTTCAAACCCAAAAACTATAAAAACAGATTTAAATGTATTTGCTGACTTTGACCCTAAGATACCAAAAGACTATCAAAATAGTAACTATATCTTCTTAGCCAATATAGACCCTACCATACAGATGAAGGTTTTAAATCAGATCAAAAAACCAAAGCTTATTGCCTGCGATACCATGAACTACTGGATTGAAAATAAGCGCACAGAACTTCTTAAGCTATTTAAAAGAATCGACATCCTTATCATAAACGAAGCAGAATCCAGAGAGCTAACCAATCAGAACAACCTTATCAAGGCTGCTAAAGATCTGCTTAAATTGGGACCTAAGATAATTGTTATTAAAAAAGGTGAGCACGGGGTCTTGGTATTTACAGAAAACAGTATCTTTACAACTCCGGCATATCTTATGGAGTCAATATCTGATCCAACAGGAGCGGGAGATACATTTGCCGGAGGATTTATAGGCTACTTGGCAAAATCAAAAAAACTCAACCAAGAGAGCTTAAGAAAAGCAGCCATCTATGGAACTATAATGGCAACTTTTGCTGTAGAAGATTTTAGTTTAAG
>CAYRCW010000057.1:0-2161 GCA_964422895.1 uncultured Planctomycetia bacterium
ACCTCTCTTTAGCTATCGTTGATTGACTACCTTTTAGTTATAATATAAAATAGCCAAGTGATCTAAAGGCCGAGATGGCGGAATGGCAGACGCGCATGGTTCAGAACCATGTCCTTGAAAAAGGGTGGGGGTTCAAGTCCCCCTTTCGGCAATAGATAGATATTATGGAAAGCTTAAATTTTAATATGGGACTCTGGAAAGCTCTTTTTGAGACAGCCTTACTTGTATTTACAGGATATATTAGCCGTAGGGTAGGGATATTTAAGGATAATACTACAAAAGACCTAACAAAATTTATAATCTATATAACTCTGCCTGCTTTAATCTTTTACTCTTTTAGTTCTCATTTAAATAGGGATAATGTTAAGGATTGTTCTCTGTTCTTCTTGGTTTCACTCATCATCTTTTTAATAGGTTTTATAGTTGGAATTATCTTTAAAAAGTTTTTTGTTAAAAGAGAAGATCTAAAAAGAGAGTTTGTTTTATTGAATGCATTTCAGAACTCAGGCTATCTTCCTTTGGCTCTTGTTGGGAATCTTTTTCTAGGAGCAGAGGCAGAGATTGCCTATCTGTATATATTTTCTTATCTTATAGGTTTTAATCTTGTAATGCTGTCTTTCGGGTTTTACTATATGCATGCTTCATCAAAGATGAAATTAAAAAGTTTTATTACTCCTGCATTCGTTGTGTCTATAATAGGAATCATATTTGCTTTAAGTGGTTTGGCAACTAAAATTCCCGAGGTTATTATTCAGCCGATACATAGGCTTGGCTCTACTACTGTACCTCTTGGTATGGTTATGCTGGGGATGATATTGGCTCAGTCTAAGTTATTTAGATTGGACCATCTGAAAGAGTTATTAGTTCTTATTTTTTCTAAATTAATAGTTATACCATTAATAGTTTTAATATTATTAAAGTCTCTTAGACTAGACAGTTTTATATCATTTTTGATACTTCTTTTAGCTGCAATGCCTTCAGCTACTACACTCTCTCTTATTGCACATTTTAAAAATGCTCACACAGAATTTGTATCTCAAGGCATTATATATACACATTTATTTTTAATCTTAACTTTACCTTTAATATTTTTATTATTTTAAGATGCAGGTTATATCTGGAAAATTTAAAGGTCAAAGAGTCTACACCCCGCTTAAACACCGAATAAGTCCAACATCTTCAGTCGTAAAGAGGTCCATATTTGACTCCTTAAGAGACGATATAGAGAAAGGAATAGTGTTGGATCTCTATGCAGGCAGCGGAGCTTTAGGTATTGAAGCTCTTTCTCGAGGGGCTATTGAAGCGGTATTTGTTGAAAATAATCGAGACTCTTTAAAGACAATACGTAAGAATATTCAAGCTTTTGAGGGACTTAAAACTGAAGTAATTGCTATGGACGTGGCTATGGCTATAAGGTTTTTAAGAGGTAGAAAGTTTGATTTTGTATTTATAGACCCTCCTTACAGAGATAAAGTAATTAAATCTATATTGCTTGAGATATCTGTTTGTGATATAGTTAAGAAAAATTCGCTTATTTTCGCAGAACATCATAAAAAAGAGGTGGTCTCTAGCGATATCGGGGTATTTAAGTTTGTAGAAGATAAGAAATATGGTGAGACTATAGTGTCTATATTTACGAAGCCTATTTAATGCAATGAAAAAGAGAGCAATATATCCGGGTAGTTTTGATCCTGTTACACTCGGTCATCTTGATATCATAAAGAGAGGATTGCGTCTTTTTGATGAGATAACAGTAGCTGTTGCCGATGTTAACTCTAAAGACAATCTCTTTACTCTATCTGAAAGAGTTAAGATGGTAGAGGAGGCTACATCCGATTTAGACGGGGTCAAGGTTGAACCGTTTAAAGGGTTGATGGTAGATTTTGCAAGAACTAAAGATGTAGGGATTATTCTTAGAGGTTTAAGGATGATATCTGATTTTGAATACGAGTTTCAGATGGCTTTGACTAATAGAAGGTTTGCTGCTGATATAGAGACAATATTCATGATGCCTAATGAGAAATATTCTTATGTTTCGTCCAGGTTGATAAAAGAGGCGGCTTTTTTAGGGGCAGATACGTCTTGTTTTCTTCCGCAGCCTGCTATAGAGGGATTAAATCTTAAATTAAAAAAGGTGGAATAATAGAATTATGAATAAATT
>CAYRCW010000057.1:2261-5322 GCA_964422895.1 uncultured Planctomycetia bacterium
TATAAGTAAAGATAAGATAAAAACTTTATTAGAATCTAACTCTGTTTTTATTGCTGCTTTGATGGTAAGAGAAGGTTTGGCTGATGCTGTAATAGCAGGCGCGGTTTATACTACAAAAGATGTAGCAAGAGCTGTTATTCATTGCATAGGAACTAGAGAAAACAGTTCTGTATCAAGCTGTTTTTTAATGGATACAGGCGTAAAAGATTTTGGCTATGATGGCAAATTTATATTTGCAGATTGCGGTATTATTCTTTCACCTAACTCCCAGCAGCTTGCTGATATTGCTATTAACTCTGGAGATCTTTTTAGATCTCTCTTTAAAGAAGAGCCTTATATAGCTTTTTTAAGTTACTCTAGTCATGGTAGTGCTTCTGGTGAGAGCATAGAAAAGATAAGGGCTGCAGTTGAGCTGGTTAGAGATAGAAGACCAGATTTAAATGTTGATGGTGAGATGCAGGGTGATGCCGCTATAGTAAAAGCTGTTGCAGATATAAAATGTTCCAAATCTTCTGTAGCAGGACGTGCAAATGTATTAATATTCCCCGATTTAAATAGTGGCAATATCTGTTACAAGCTCGTTGATAGATTGACCTCGGCAAATGCTTTAGGTCCTATATTCCTTGGAACCAGACATCCCGGTAGTGACCTCTCAAGAGGCTGTGAAGTCGAAGAGATAGTCTTAGATGCTGCGGTTATATCGATAATGGCTCAACTCAATAGAGAATAGATGTGGTTCTTAACAATTAATTCAGGTAGTTCTTCAATTAAGTATAGTTTATTTAAAGTAACTAAGAGATTAGCTCTTATTGAGAAAGGTTTTGTAGAGAAAATTGGCGAAGAAGGGTCCTCTTTAAAGTTTGGTCAAAAAGTATTAAAAGTAGATATACCTTCTCATCACCAAGCTATAGATCTCATATTGGATTCAGTGAAAAAGAAGATAAAAGGGATATCTTCTCTAGTAGGAATTGGTCATAGAGTTGTACATGGGGGCGAGAAGTTTAAGGAGTCTGTTGTTATAGATGGAAAAGTTTTAAACTATATTAAGAGATGCAGTCACTTGGCTCCATTACATAATCCTCCCGCTATAGCTTCTATAGAAGCTTCTATTAAATTATTAAAAGATATTCCTCAGATTGCTGTTTTTGATACTGCTTTTCATCATACTATTCCCGACTATGCTTATCACTATGCCATACCTTATAAGTTCTACCGTGATTACAAGATAAGAAGGTATGGCTTCCACGGTACAAGTCATCACTACATAGCGTTGGAGGCGGCTAAAGTTTTAAAGAGAAGGTTGAAAGATATGAAGATTATAAGTTGTCATTTAGGTAATGGTTGCAGTATAACAGCTATTAAGGGCGGTCATTCAATAGATACGAGCATGGGCTTTACGCCTTTAGAGGGTCTTGTTATGGGTACAAGGTCAGGGGATATAGATCCTGCTATTATATTCTTTTTAGAAGAGCGAGGTTTTAGTTCTACCCAGATAGAGGAAATTTTAAATAGAGAGAGTGGTCTCTTGGGTATCTCCGGAGTTAGCAACGACATGAGAACCCTTGAAATATCTATGATTAATAAGAACAAACGTTCTCAGCTGGCTTATGATATCTTTCTTTATAGGCTTATAAAATATATATCATCGTATATTGGGATATTGGGCGGTGTCGATAGTATTGTTCTTACAGGCGGGATAGGAGAGAATCAAGTGAGACTTAAAAAAGATATAAAGAAAAAGCTTAAATTTATGTTGGATAAGTTTGATGCAAAGGTAATTACTATAGCTACAGACGAAGAGCTTATGATAGCTAGAGAAGGTGTGAGGTTGTTAAGGATATGATAGATGGTTTAATAATAAATAGAGATAGCATTCCTAGTGAAGGGCTCAGGAGAGTTTTAGAGCTTGATCCGGTGGATTTAGATCTAAAAACAGATAGTCTGAGTGGAAGTGCAATTAATTTTTCAGGTCTTTTAAAGTTAGATATGGATATTAAAATAGCGGCTAATGAACTAATAATAAGATTTAAAATAGAGTACACTTTAAAGCTTATATGCAGTAGGTGCTTAGATGAGTTTAAACTTATCTTTGATAAAAGTTCTATTTTGAACTATAATATTCAGAATTCTGATTCTGTAGACATTAGTGAGAGTTTAAGGGAGGAGATAATATTAGACTATCCTCAGAAGCCATTGTGCAAGGAGGATTGTGCTGGGATATGTTTGACTTGTAAAGTAAATTTAAACAGAGAAGATTGTAAGTGTAGTAAATAAAATAGTTGATAATTTTTAAATGGAGGTTTTAAATGGCTAATCCAAAAAGAAGACATTCTAATGCGCGGTCTCAGAAAAGGCGTACACATTGGAAAGTAGAAGAGCCTTCGGTCTCTCTCTGCCCAGAGTGCAAAGAGCCTAAGTCGATGCATAGAATCTGTCCACATTGTGGTTTCTACGGAGGCAGAAAAGTAGTAGAAAAAGATGAAAGTTAAGATTGCAATAGATGCGATGGGGGGTGATTTTGCCCCTGAAGCTTGTGTTAGAGGTGCAGAAGCAGCTGTTAAGGAGATCTCTGATATCGAAATCTATCTTGTTGGCAGATCTTCTGAAATATCTCCGCTTATTGAAGGAGGTAAGTCTAACATTCATATTGTTGACGCTAAAGATGTTATAGGAATGGATGAGTCTCCTGCTATTAGCGTTAGAAGAAAGAAAGAATCTTCTATAAATAAAGCTATAGGCATGCTTAAAAAAGGAGAGGCTGATGTATTTATAAGCGCAGGTAATACAGGTGCTGTTGTATGCGCAGCAACCATGCTTTTACGTACTCTTCCAGAAGTTGAAAGACCTGGAATTGCAGTAATATTTCCGACTATTAAAGGTTTTTCTCTCATGATAGACGTAGGGGCAAATATTGACCCTAAACCACTCCATCTTTTTCAATACGGTATCATGGGTGCCGCTTATGCAGAACTAATATTAAACAAGAAAGACCCCAGTCTTGGGTTGCTTAATATTGGGGAAGAAGAGTCAAAAGGTACTGATTTTATGAGAAGTGTGAATA
>CAYRCW010000058.1:0-5305 GCA_964422895.1 uncultured Planctomycetia bacterium
GAAGGTAACCAAATTAATCTATTAGGCGAATCCCTAAAGGCTAGATGTTTAGAGCTTCTTGGAGATAGCTTGGAGTTGCCAGAAGAAGGATATCAAGGCGAGTATTTGGTTGATATAGCTAAAACAGTAGTGGGAGATGAGAAATTTAATATAGAAGAGTTAAAAGATAGAGAGTTAAAATATTTTTCTGAATATGCATTAAATAAGATTCTATCTGATATTAAAGA
Source organism: uncultured Planctomycetia bacterium (assembly GCA_964422895.1). Lineage (GTDB taxonomy): Bacteria > Omnitrophota > Gorgyraeia > Kaelpiales > Kaelpiaceae > Kaelpia. The sequence goes on from CAYRCW010000058.1 coordinate 228, forward strand.
GTCGCTTCTTGGATTCGGAGTTAACTTTGAAAGCTGGGTCTCACAGAAAGAAGTTGCTTCTAGGAAGAAAATAGAAGCTGTTATAGAGATATTAAAATCTAAAGGAGTAACTTACAAAAAGGATGATGCATTGTGGTTTAAATCCAGCGATTTTGGTGATAGTCAAGATAGAGTTATAGTTAAGAAGGATAAGAGTTATACTTATTTTATTGCTGACATTGCTTACCATCTTGATAAATACAAGAGGAATTACGATGTTGTAATAGATATTTGGGGGCCTGATCATCATGGCTATATAAAGAGAGTCGAGTCTGCCTTGGCTGCTTTAGGGTGCGATGCAGAGAAGCTGAAAGTCCTTATTGTCCAGTTAGCTACTCTTTATAGAGATGGAAAGCCTATTAAACTTTCAACAAGGCGTAATGAGACCATAACACTTGATGAGGTTTTATCTGAGATAGGTTCTGATGCAACATTGTTCTTTCTTTTAAATAGAAAGCTGGATAGTCATCTTGATTTTGATCTTGAGCTTGCTAAAAAGAAGACTATGGATAATCCTGTATATTATATTCAATATGCTCATGCTAGGATATCTAATATCATAGGTTTTGCAAAAGAGAATAGTATATCTTCAAAGAACGTAGATGTTTCTAACTTAGTAGGCAATTTAAAAGAGGTAGAGGAGGTAGGAATTTTGCGTAGCTTAGTTCAATTGTCTAGAGTGATAAAGATCTCTACTCTTACTATGGAGCCTTCTTTTGTCACAGTATATCTACATGAATTGGCTCAACAATTTCATAGTTTTTATAATAAGCATAGAGTTGTTACAGATTCCATTGAATTAACAGAAGCACGACTCTATCTATGTTCTGCGGTTCAGGTGGCTTTAAAGAAAGGTCTTGAATTGCTCGGGATATCTGCTCCCGATAGTATGTAGCATGTTCAAAACCCTCAAAATATATCTTGGCGAACGAGTAGATCACCAAACCTTATTAAAGAGTTTTAGCGATTTAGGCTATAGGAGGGTAAGTCGTTTAGGCGCAAGAGATGAATTCTCTTTAAAAGGTTCTAGTCTAAGCATATATCCTTCTAGTTACGAGTTGCCATTACGCATAGAGATAGACGATGATATTGTATCCTCAATAAAAGCATTTAATCCTCATAGCGGCGATATTTTAGAAGAACATAAGATGTTGATACTCCTTCCGGTTGAGATTTCGAAATCAAAAGATAGGGAGAGCCTTTATCTAGAGAGCATGCCTATCGATAATTTTTTAGATATTAAAAAAGGTGACTATGTTGTACATGTTAATCATGGCCTTGGTAAGTTTCTGGGTGTTAAAAAAATAAAAGAAGACGATTTTTTATTAATAAAATATTATGGAGAAGATAAGCTTTATATCCCTGTAAGAGATGCAGATCTCTTGCAGAAGTATTTAGGTTTTGGCGGTAGAGCTCCCAAGCTAAGTAAGCTGGGGAGCAAAGATTGGCAGAGATTAAAAAGCAGAACTAAGCAGGGCATAGAGAGCTTTGCAAAAGATATTCTTAAGATCCAGGCAGAGAGAGTGGCGGCAAAAGGATACTCTTTCTCTAAAGATACAGATTGGCAGAACGATCTAAAGGGTAGTTTCCCTTATGTAGAGACTACGGATCAGTTGAAGTCCATAGAAGAAGTTAAAAACGATATGGAGTCTAATTATGCGATGGACAGATTGATATGCGGCGATGTTGGTTATGGCAAGACTGAGGTTGCCTTACGTGCTGCGTTTAAAGCTGTTATGGATAATAAGCAGGTCTCAATGCTTGTGCCTACAACAATACTTGCTCAACAGCATTATAGAATGTTTTTAAACAGACTTAAACAGTTTCCAGTTAGAATAGATATGCTGTCAAGGTTTAGAACTGCAAAAGAGCAAAGAGATATTATAAGAGACTTAAAAGCTGGCAAGATAGATATTATTATAGGCACCCATATTTTAATTTCATCTGAAATTGAGTTTAAAGATTTAGGTTTAATTATAATAGACGAAGAACAGAGATTTGGTGTGATTCAGAAAGAGAGATTTAAAGAGTATCGCCGAGTTGTAGATGTATTAACTTTAACAGCTACTCCAATACCGCGTACTCTGTATATGTCGCTTGTTGGCATTAAAGATATGTCCATTATAAATACTCCTCCAGACGAGAGATTGCCGATTAAGACATATGTCTCTGAATATGATGATAATCTGATTAAACGGATAATTAAAAGGGAGCTAAAGAGGAATGGTCAGATATTCTTTATTAATAATAGAATAAGAGGTATAGAGAGGTTAGCTCTAAAGCTAAGAAGGTTGTTGCCTGAAGCAAGGATTGCCGTTGCTCATGGAAAGATGGACGAGAGAGAGCTTGCTGATATTATGGTTAAATTTCTAGATTCTGAAATAGATATCTTAGTCTCTACGACTATAATACAGTCTGGGATAGATATACCCAATGTTAATACTATTATTATAAATAGAGCAGACATGTTTGGTTTGGCCGATCTCTATCAACTTAGGGGAAGAGTGGGTAGGTATAATAGGGTTGCATATGCGTATCTCTTAATACCTGAAGGTAAGCCTATCTCAGTTGATGCTTCAAGAAGATTAAGAACTATAGTAGAAGAGTCTGATTTAGGAGCAGGTTTTAAGATTGCTATTGAGGATCTCGAGATAAGAGGGGCGGGCAATATCTTAGGCAGAGAGCAGCATGGATTTATACAGTCAGTAGGTTTTGATCTATATTGTAGGCTTCTTAAGCAGACAATATATAAATTGACAGGAGATAGAATAAAAGAGAGAATATTTAACAAAATCAACAATTGAATATGGGGGTCTTTATGAAAAGGTTACTGATAATATCAATATTAATCTTACTGATAGTTAATATATCAGAAGCTGTTCTCATTAACAGAATGGTGGCAACTGTTAATGGAGAGGTTATAACAGAGTCTGACTTGGTCCGTTTTGCCAAGAAGATAGCCATAGCTAGGAATATAGACTTAGCTCAGATAGACGAAATTACAGAAGATAAGGTCATTAAAGATTCACTTAATGAATTGATAGAGGATATGCTCATTCTCTCTTATGCTAAGAAAATGGGTTTAGGAATAAATGAAAAGGCAGTTGAGAAGAGAATATCTGTAATAAAAAATGGATTTAATACTGAGATGGAATTTTTAAACAGATTAGATGGGGATGGCTTGAGTTACGAAAATCTTTGGCAGAGAATATATGATGATATCTTAAAGACAAAGACTGTCGATTATTTTGTAAAGAGAAAGATAGATATCCACCCTCAAGAGATAGAGGAGTATTACCTCGCTAATAAAGATAGTTTTATAGTTCCAGAAGCATTTAAAGTTGAGAAGATATATATAAAAAGAGGTGATAGTAGTAGGGATAGGATAGAACAGTTAAAATTGTTGATTGAGAAGGGGGTTTCATTTAAAGATTTAGCGCAGAATCATAGCGACTCTTCTTCTGATGATGTAAGAGAAGGAGAGTGGCTCTATAAGGGTAGCGTTAGTCAAGAGATAGCTGATGTTGTTTTTGCTCTCAACGTTGGAGAGATAAGTGATATTGTCGAGACTGGTAGTGCCTATTATATTTTTAAGGTTGCAGATAGATCTGAAGCCCACCTAGAGAGCTTTGATAATGTTAGGGATAAGGTTTACAACTATATCTATCAGAAGAGATTTTCTGAGAAATTTAATGATTTTATTTCAGGACTTAAAGAGGATGCCCAAATCGATATCAAGATATAATAAGATTCTGCTCTATACTCTTGGAGATCCATCTGGGATAGGACCTGAGATAATAGCCAAATCTTTCAGTAGCAGAGATATTTTAGATTCTGCAACTCATCTCATAGTTGCAGACCATAGGCCTGTACTTAAAGCTGCCTCAGCACTAGGCCTAGAGATTCCTTTTAATATTATAGATAGAGCTGATTTTACCCTGCTAAAGTCTGGAGTTTTAAATATATTAAATATTCCTAATGCGCAGAGAGTAGAGGTTGCTAAGCCTAACTTCGATTCTGCTAAAGCAAGTCTCGAATATTTGAATAAGGCTAGTGAGCTAATCGAAGAGCATAACTTAGATATAAGTTCACTTATAACACTTCCAGTATCTAAGGAGGCGATATCCTCATTAGGGGTAGATTTTAGAGGGCATACAGATTATCTAAAGGATAGGTTTAAGGTAGACTCTGTTTTAATGATATTTTTAACCCCCTCTTTTAACTTATATTTAGCTACTCGACATATACCCTTAAGAGATGTTGCAGCTAGTATAGACTCTGTTGAGTTGAAAAGTGCTATAAAGAAGATATCCAGTTTCTTCTCTAAGGTAAATAAAAACAAGCCAAAGATAGCTTTGCTAGGGCTTAATCCTCATAGCGGCGAGAATGGGATGATAGGCGATGAAGAGATAACAATCATCAAGCCTTTAATAGCAGAGTTGAAAATAGATGGCCTAGATATCCATGGTCCTTATCCTGGTGATGGATTTTTTAGAAACCAAGATAGATTTAATTATAATATTGTTGTTAGTCTTTATCATGATCAAGCGTTGCCTGTAATCAAAGCTCTATTTGACAATACAGTTAATTTTACCTTAGGGCTTCCTTTTTTAAGATTTTCCCCAGATCATGGCCCGGCTTATGATATTGCAGGTAGGGGAGTTGCAAATCCGGCATCGTTGATTAAAGCCATTGAATATTCATTAACTCTAGATGTATCCTAAAGAGATTCTTAAACAATATGATATTAGACCTAACAAGCGGTTGGGTCAGAATTTTCTAATATCTAAATATTATTTAGAAAGAATAATCAGCTCTATAGATATTAAAACTGGAGACTCTCTCTTAGAGATAGGTCCTGGTTCTGGTAACCTCACTAAATTTTTAGCTAAAGAGAATACATCTGTAGTAGCAATTGAGAAAGATGTTAAACTGTTTAAACTTTTAAAAGATATATTTAAGGATAATTCTAATATATCTTTAGTCAATGCCGATTTTTTAACCATAGATTTAAATAGTTATTTTAAGGAATATGGTTT
>CAYRCW010000059.1:0-5245 GCA_964422895.1 uncultured Planctomycetia bacterium
CTTAATATTGGGGAAGAAGAGTCAAAAGGTACTGATTTTATGAGAAGTGTGAATACTCTTCTTCGAGAAGGAGTATCTAATTACATAGGCAATATAGAGGGCAGGGATATATTTTTCGGTAAATGCGATGTTGTAATAGCAGATGGTTTTGTAGGCAATGTTGCTATAAAAGTTGCTGAATCTGTTGCTATGGCCATTGCAGAGCTCTTAAAAGAACGCATAAAAAGAGGATTACTCTCAAGGCTGGGTGCATTATTAATGTTACCTGCCCTTAAGAGTTTGAAGAATGATTTAGATTATACAGAGTATGGCGGTGCTCCACTTTTAGGTGTAGATGGTAATGTGATAATATGTCATGGTTCTTCTTCCAGTAAAGCCATTAAGAACTCTATTAAGGTTGCCAAAGAGATGGTAGAACTGGACTTAAAAGAGAAGATAAAAGACAGAATAGTTTCAGTCCAATTAGAGGAGAGAAAATGAATACAGGTATTGTAGGCTGGGGTTTTTATGTCCCAGATAAAGTTCTTAGTAATGCTGATTTAGAGAAGATAGTTGACACTACAGATGAATGGATAACAACAAGAACTGGTATTAAGACTAGAAGAATAGCTGAAGACAGTATGGCAGTTAGTGATATGAGTGCCAATGCTGCTAGAAGAGCTCTAGATAAAGCTGGTTTATCTCCAAAAGATATTGACCTTATAATAGTTGCTACTATTACTCCAGATATGTTCTTTCCCTCAAGTGCCTGTTTTGTGCAGAAAGCTATAGGGGCAGAAAATGCAGCATGTTTTGATATTAGCGCAGCATGCTCAGGTTTTATATATGCAATGGATGTTGCGAGAAGTCTGATGTCCAATTCAGGTTATAAGAATGCCTTGGTTATTGCAGCTGAGAAGCTTTCAGCTATAGCTGACTGGGAGGATAGAAATACTTGCGTTCTTTTTGGCGATGGAGCTGGAGCTGTTATCTTATCAGAGGTAGCTAGTGGTGGAATCTTAAGTAGTTATCTTGGCGCAGATGGGACCAAAGATGAGATGCTCTATCTTCCAGGCGGTGGTTCTAGAAACCCCTCAACACATAAGACGGTAGATGATAGACTGCATTATCTTAAGATGAGCGGTAATGAGCTTTTCAAGATAGCTGTTAGGATTATGGCTAAATCTGCTGAGGTGGCTCTTGAGAGAGCAGGATTAGAGAAGAAAGATGTTAAAAAATTAATTCCTCATCAGGCAAACTCTAGGATAATATGGGCTACATCTAAGATGCTTGGATTAAAAGAAGAACAAGTATTTGTAAATATAGATAGATATGGCAATATGTCCAGTGCTTCAGGCGCTGTTGCATTATGCGAGGTATTGGATTTAAAAGATATAAATAAAGACGATATCTTGCTTTTGGTTGCCTTTGGTGGTGGTCTTACTTGGGGTGCAACTGCAATTAAAGTTAGCTAGAGGTTAGATTATGAGCTTAGGTTACATATTCCCTGGTCAGGGCTCTCAATATATAGGTATGGGGCATGATCTTTATGAGCATTTTAATTTAGCTAAAGAGATCTTCCATAAGGCTAATGAGATATTGGGCTTTGATATTATGAGGCTATGTTTTTTTGGGCCTATAGAGGAGCTTACAGAGACTAAAAACTGTCAACCTGCTGTATTTCTTGTCTCTATTGTTGCATTAAGATGTTTAGGTGAGTATTTTTCCGCTAAAGAGGCCAGTAATTTGATAATACCATCTATAACTGCAGGTCTCAGTCTCGGAGAATACGTAGCTTTAGTTGCAGCTTCTTCGATATCTTTTGAAGACGGGCTGCTTCTTACAAGAAGGAGAGGGGAGTTTATGGAGCAAGCTTCCAAAGATAATGAAGGTCAGATGAGTGCTATTATAGGTTTAGATAGAGAGAGCTTGGAAGGGATAGCGAGTGATACTGGAGCTGAAATTGCAAACATTAATTCTCCTAATCAGATAGTTATAGCAGGTAGTCCTGGAGCTATAAAGCGGGCTGAAGCCCTATCTTTAGAGAGAGGAGCTAGACGTGCTATGAGGTTGAATGTATCCGGTGCTTTTCATAGCTCTTTAATGGAGCCTGCAGCGCGGAAGCTTATGCTTTATTTAAAAGATCTAGATGTATCAAAACCCGAGATAACAGTATTAAGTAATGTTAATGCATATTATTCTTTCTTTCCTCAAGAGATAAGAGCTAATCTTGTCAATCAAGTTAATCATACTACATTGTGGTTAGATTGCGTGAGATCTATGGTAGATTCAGGTACAACCAGCTTTTTAGAGATTGGATGCGGTAAAACATTAAAAGGTTTGTTACGTAAGATAGATCCTAACCTCATTGTTTACAATATAGAGAATTATAATGATATAGAGAATCTTTATCAGGAGCTAATATTAGAGGAGGAATAATATGGGTATGTTAGATAAGAGAGTTGCCTTAATAACTGGAGCTGGGGCTGGAATTGGGAAAAGAATAGCTCTGAGTTTTGCAGATCAAGGAGCAGATATAATATGTTTAGACCTAGATAGAGAAGGTCTTTTAGCTGCTGTTTCCGAAATAGAATCTAAAGGGCAAAAGGCTCTGGGTTTAGTTACCGATATCTCTGATATAAAAGGAGTTAGCGATGCGATCGATAAATCTTTAGAGAAATTCGATAAGATAGATATTCTTGTAAACAATGCTGGAATTACAAGAGACAACCTTGTTCTTAGAATGAGTGAAGAGGATTGGGACCTAGTACTAAAGGTTAATTTAAAAGGTGCTTTTAATTGTAGCAAGGTGGTGTCTAAACATATGATAAAGAATAGATTTGGCAGGATAATAAATATAGCTTCTATAATAGGTATTATTGGAAATGCCGGGCAAGCTAACTATGCAGCTTCTAAGGGCGGCTTAATAGCTCTTACAAAGTCTTTGGCTAAAGAGTTTGCTTCAAGAAATATAAATGTCAATGCAATAGCACCTGGATTTATAAGAACAAAGATGACTGATGCTTTAGGGGATGAAGTCAAAAAGAAGATGTTAGATGGAATTACTCTTGAGAGGTTCGGGGAGCCAGATGACGTTGCTAAGGCAGCACTCTTTTTAGCTTCAGATCTCTCTGATTATATTACGTCTCAAGTTATAGTTGTAGATGGGGGTATGATATCTTAATCTTATAAAATATTGACTAAATTAGGTTAATATGATATATAGATTTAGCTAAATTATTAATAATTGAAAGGAGGATGACATGGGAGTAGCAGAAAAAGTAAAGAGCATTATTTCGGAACAGTTAAATGTTAAAGAGGATGAAATTACAGAGAATGCCTCTTTTGTAGATGATTTAGGTGCAGATTCACTTGATACTGTTGAGCTTGTGATGGCTTTTGAAGAAGAGTTTGGAATTGAGATACCAGATGAAGATGCTGAGAAAATCCGCATGGTATCAGATGCTGTTAAATATATAGGGGAGAAAGCAGGCAGCAAGGAAGAGTAATTTAAGTAGTTTTCTGGAACTAAGACTATGCCGAGCATTGCTCGGCATAGCATTATAATAAGATGAAGAAAAGAGTTGTAGTTACAGGCTTGGGAGTTGTATCACCTTTAGGTAATGAGGTGGGGAGGTTCTGGTCATCCATAACTAATGGCGAGAATGGTGTATCTCTTATTACTCAGATAGATGCGTCTGCTTTTACATCTCATATTGCAGGTGAGGTACATGATTTTGATCCCAGTGAGTATATAACAGGTAAGAGTCTTAGAAGGATGGAGCGGTTTACTCAATTTGCAGTATATGCAGCTCATAAGGCTTGGGAAGATTCAGGACTTAACATAGAGAAGGTAGATCAGTATAGAGCAGGAGTTATTATAGGCTCTGGTATTGGAGCTCTTAGGTTAATAGAAGATCAAGTTGCAGTATATCAACAGAAAGGTGCTCGTAGGATAACACCTTTTCTTATACCTCTTATGATAGTCAATATTGCTCCTGGTCAGGTTGCTATAGCATTAGGGCTAAAAGGTCCTAATCACTGTGTTGTAACAGCTTGTGCTTCTGGAAGTCACTCTCTCGGAGATGCTTTAAGAGTGATTCAGAATGGGGATGCTGATATTATGGTTTCAGGAGGAACGGAGTCTTGTATTACTCACCTTGGATTAGGAGGTTTCTGTTCTCTTAAAGCACTTTCAACTAGAAACGATGATCCTGCCCATGCATCTAGACCTTTCGATAGAGATAGAGATGGTTTTATTATGAGTGAAGGAGCAGGCATGTTAGTCTTAGAAGAGTATGAACATGCAAAGAAGCGCGGTGCTAATATTTATGCAGAGTTCTCTGGTTATGGAGCAAGTTGTGATGCCTACCATCAGACAGCTCCAGACCCTACAGGAGAGGGTGCTTACTATTCTATGAAGAAAGCACTCTGTGATGCTAAGCTTGACATTAAAGACTTAGACTACATAAATGCCCACGGTACATCTACGCAGCTTAATGATAAGATGGAGACTAATGCTACTAAGATGTTGCTTGGAGCAGATGGAGGTAATGTACCGATGAGTTCTATTAAATCTATGGTTGGTCATCTGCTTGGTGCTGCAGGTGGGGTTGAAGCAATAGTATCTGTATTAGCTATAAGAGATGGGGTTATACCTCCGACAACTAACTATGAGAACCCAGACCCAGAGTGTGATTTAGACTATGTTCCAAATGAAGCTCGCAAGATTAAAGTAGAATCAGTTCTGTCTAACTCTTTTGGTTTTGGCGGCCATAATGCTTCCTTGCTCTTTAAGAAGCTTAGCTAAAATTATATTCACCCCCATAATTTAAATAATTATTGACTCTGTTTTTATTCTAATATATATTTTAAAACACGGCGGTTTTGGAGATTTGTAGTAGAGGGGTCACGGGCTTTTTTTCTTTCTCAATCTTTTCATTTCATCTATAATAATTTAGATAAACCATAGGAGGTTAACTATGCTTAATGCTATTGTGTTGATGAACGTAGAGAGAGGTAAAGTTAACAATATTGCTCAAGAACTAGCAGGGATAGAAGGGGTAAGCGAGGTATACTCTGTAGCTGGTAAATATGATCTTGTAGCTATTTTGAGAGCCAATAAGAGTGAGAGGTTAGCAGAGATGGTAACAGATAGCATGCTTAAAGTTCAAGGCATATTAACTTCAGAGACTTTAATATCTTTTCGCGTTTATTCTCGCCACGATTTAGAGAGTATTTTCTCGATAGGGCAAGAATAATACTA
>CAYRCW010000060.1:0-5153 GCA_964422895.1 uncultured Planctomycetia bacterium
TTGCAGCGGATCCTTTAATGACTTCTGCTTATGTTGGAGTGAATGCAGGTTTTGTCGTTGTAAGCTGCGATGATCCTGGGATGCACTCTTCTCAGAATGAGCAGGACAATAGATACTACTCTTTAATGGCAAAGATTCCTTTGATTGAACCGTCTTCACCTCAGGAAGCGAGAAATTTTATAATAGAAGCTTTTAAAATAAGCGAGAGATTTGATATCCCAGTATTATTTAGAATGACAACTCGAATATCACATACAAAAGGAATTGTAAGATTAGGCCAGAGACAAGAATTTAAAAAGAAAGAGTTTAAGATAGACCCTAAGAAATATGTTATGGTGCCTAAGAATGCTCATCTTAGGCATATGGATTTGGTCAAACGATTAGAGAGATTAAAAAGTTTTTCTAACAAGACAGAGTTAAATCAAATAGAGTGGGGCAGTAAATCTCTTGGTTTTATCACATCTGGAGTGAGCTATCTGTATGCTAAAGAGGTTTATCCCAATGCATCATTTTTAAAATTAGGCATGAGTTATCCTCTCCCGGAAGAGAAGGTTAAGCTATTTAAATCTAAAGTGAAAAATATTTTTGTAATTGAAGAGCTCGAGCCGTTTCTAGAATCTCAGATAAAGGCTTTGGGGATAAAAGTTAAAGGAAAAGATAAAAGTTTTTCAATAGGTGAATTAAAACCCGAGTACATCTCTTCTATAGTTAAAGGTGAGAATAAAAAAGAGAAGAAGAGTATTACTAGAAAACCTGTTATGTGTCCAGGTTGCCCTCATAGATCTGTATTTGTAGCATTGAAAAAGCTAAAGGCTATAGTTGCAGGCGATATAGGTTGTTATACGCTTGGTGCTTCACCACCGCTTAGTAGTCTCCACAGTTGTCTCTGTATGGGTGCAGGGGTTACTTTCCATGAAGGTTTTAGACATGCTTTAACTGATAAGAATAATATTGTCGGTGTTATTGGTGATTCTACTTTTATTCATTCTGGGATTACAGGATTAATAAACGCTGTTTATAATCAAGTAAAGGGATTAATTATAATATTAGATAATCGTACTACTGCTATGACAGGACTTCAGAATCATCCTGGTACAGGCAAGAGGATAGATGGAGAAAAGACAGTTCAGCTTGACCTTGAGAGGTTAACAGCTGCTTGCGGAGTCGATACAGTAGATGTGGTGGATCCTTACGAGTTAGATACAATGGTTAAACTTATATCAAAGAGGATGAATGAAGATTCACTGTCTGTTGTTATTGCAAGAAGAGAGTGTATGCTTATCTCTTCTTGCAAAAATAAAGCTCCTAAGTATGTTCAAGATAAGTGTAGTAAGTGCGGGCTATGTTTAGAAATAGATTGCCCAGCTATAAAGAAGAGAGATGATGGATTTATAGAGATTGATAAAACAATATGTGTGGGATGTAATCTATGCGTTGATATCTGTAATTTTAATGCTTTAGTGAGAAATGAAACCTAGTCTTAATATTCTATTTGTTGGTACAGGAGGTCAGGGTATATTAAAAGCATCTGAGGTTGCTGCCATTGCTTCAGTACTAGATGGTTTTGATGTAAAGAAGTCAGAACTTCACGGTATGTCTCAGAGGGGTGGTTCTGTTGAGTCTCATCTTAGATTAGGGGAGAGAGTGTTAGCGCCTATTATTCCAGATAGTGAAGCTGATTTTATTGTTGGCTTAAACAAGCAAGAGTCAAAACGAGTGTTACATTTTCTTAGAAAAGAAGGTAATAATTTAACGCCCTATCTTAACGAAGCATTAAAAGAGTGCAAGGATTTGCGTACGCTCAATATATGCTTTTTAGGTATTCTATCATCTTATCTTTTGATAGAAGATAGTAATTGGGTTAAAGCTATAAAAGAGGTTTTTAAAAAAAGCTACCATAAGATAAATATTGAAGCTTTTTATTTAGGTAAAAAATTAGGAGGCATAGAATGATTTGGAATGAAAAATATGAAACTATGAGCCAAGAGGAGTTAAGAGATGTTCAGTCAAAAAGACTTAAGAAGCTTATTGATTATGTTTATAAGCAAGTACCTTTATATAAAGAGCGCTTGGATAAGGCAGGGATAAATTCAGAATCTATAAATAGTATCGAAGATATAGAGAAGTTACCTTTTACCGATAAAGCTGACTTAAGAGATAGCTATCCTTTTGGGGTATTTGCCCAAGGGCTTGATAATATAGCCGAAGTGCATGTATCAAGCGGAACAACTGGTAATCCTACTGTTGTTGGCTATACAAAAAATGATATAGAGCTTTGGTCAGAAGTTATGGCTAGGACTATTGCCTGTGCTGGCGGTAAGCCTGGAGATATGATTCAAAACGCTTATGGTTATGGACTCTTTACAGGAGGGTTAGGTGTTCATTATGGGGCATTAAAACTGGGTGCTACTGTTATTCCGATGTCTTCAGGCCAGACAAAGAGACAGCTTAAGATAATGCAGGATTTTAAACCTAGGATTCTTACCTGTACGCCTAGTTATATATTATATATGGCAGAGGAGGCTAAAGAGATGGGCATTGATCCAAAGCAAAGCTCTTGGGAGGTAGGTATATTTGGAGCTGAACCTTGGACCGACGGGATGCGTAAAGAGATAGAGGAGATTTGGAATATAAGTGCAACCGATATATATGGCTTATCTGAGATTATAGGTCCAGGTGTTGCTCAAGAGTGCAATTTTAAAGATGGTTTGCATATCTTCTGGGATGTTTTCTATCCAGAGGTTATAAATCCTCAGACCGGCAAGCCTGTATCAGATGGAGAAGATGGAGAATTAGTGATAACAACTCTTACAAAAGAAGGGCTTCCTCTATTGCGTTATAAGACTCGTGATATTGTAGGTATAAACTATGATAAGTGTGCTTGCGGCAGAACATCTCCTAGGATAACTAAGATAAAGGGTAGAACAGACGATATGATAGTCGTAAGAGGTATAAATGTATTTCCATCTCAGATAGAACATGTACTCTTAACAGTTGAAGGTATCGAACCTCATTATCAGATAGTTGTAGATAGAAAAGCACGTTCATTAGACGAACTTGAAGTCTGGGTCGAAGTTGAGGAAGGTATATTTTCAGATGAAGTTAAGAAACTTGAAGCGTTGAGTAATAAAATTCGACATGAGATAGGCTCTATACTTGGTATTATGGTTAGAGTTAAGCTTGTTGAACCTAAAAGTATAGAGAGGAGTATGGGTAAAGCAAAGAGAGTTATAGATAAAAGAGATCTTTAAAAGAGGAGAGATATGAAGATGAAACAGATTTCAGTTTTTTTGGAGAATAGGGAGGGTAGGCTATATGATGTATGCAATATATTAGGTGAAAATAGTATTAGTATACGCGCTTTAACTATTGCAGAGAGTGCTGATTTTGGAGTATTGAGAATGTTTGTTGATAAACCTGATGAGGCATTAAATAAGCTGAAAGAGGCAGGGTTTTCTGCATCTTTCTCAGATGTTGTAATAGTAGAAGTTGAAGATAATCCAGGCGGATTAGCAAAGATACTTAAGGCTCTAGTTACAAATAAAGTCAATATAGAATATATGTATGCTTTTGTTGAAAAGATTAAAGATAAAGCGCTTCTTGTTTTTCGCTTTGAAGATATTGATTCAGCTATAAGAGTTTTGCGGGATAATAATATAGGTATTTTATCTGAAGATATTAAGGGAGTATGATCAAATTTGAATAGGAGGAGTTTTTGAGTATAATATATTGGGATAAGGATATTGAGAAAATAGAACGCAAATATCTCTATAAACATCAGCTTAAGTCTCTTAAAAAGACTATAGATACAGCATTAAGGACAGATTTTTATAAAAAAAGATTAGAGAAGTCAGGTATCAAATCTTCTTCTGATATAAAGAGTTTAGACGATTTAAAGAGAATACCTTTTACAACGAAAGATGATTTAAGAGAAGCTTATCCAAGAGGTCTGTTATCTGTAGAATCTAAAGATGTTGTTAGAATACATACTTCATCAGGTACGACTGGAACTCCTACTGTAATTTACCATACAAAAGAGGATATAAATAATTGGACTGAACTTGTTGCAAGAAGTATTGTTATGACAGGATGCTTAGAAGAGGATATTTTTCAAAACATGATGAGCTATGGCCTATTTACAGGTGGACTAGGCCTACATTATGGTGCTGAAAGAGTAGGTATGACAGTAATACCTGTTGGAGGTGGTAATACAAAACGCCAAATAAATCTGATGCGTGATTTTAAGACTACAGTTGTACATATTACTCCAAGCTATGCTTTGCATATATACTCAAAGCTAAAAGATAACAATGTAAAGAGAGAGAGCATATTTATAAGAAAAGCGTTTATAGGAGCAGAGCCTCATTCTGAAAATACTCGTAAAAAGATAGAGAGTTTACTCCAGATAGAAGCCTACAACTCGTATGGATTGAGTGAGATGAATGGTCCTGGAGTGGCATTTGAATGTATATATAAGGACGGTATGCATCTCTGGGAAGATTCATATATTCTTGAAATCATAGATCCTGATAGTAGAGAATTATTAAAAGATGGAGAGGAGGGTGAGATTGTTTTAACTACTCTTAATAGGGCGGCAACACCACTTTTGCGCTATAGGACCCGGGACCTATCTTTTGTATATAAAGGGGAGTGCAGATGCGGCAGAACCCATAGAAGAATATCGCGTATCAAAGGCAGAAGCGATGATATGTTGATTATAAATGGAGTGAATGTTTTTCCATCTCAAATTGAAGAGGTTATAATGGAGATACCTCAAGTAGGTACGAATTATCAGATTCATATTGAAAAAGACGGTGCTTTAGATAAACTAATAGTTAAGGTTGAGATATACTCTAAAATGTTTACAGGCGAAGCTAGTGAGCTTGATAATTTAAAGGCAAAGATAAAAGAAGACTTAAGAGCCTCAATTGTTATTCATCCGATTGTTGAGTTACATGAACCTGGGAGTCTTCCAATTTTTGAAGGTAAGGCTAAAAGAGTAGTGGATTTAAGATCTAAGAATTAGGAGGTATCAATATGGCTCAACAGATAAACATATTCATAGATAATATAACTGGCAAGCTTCAAGCTATAACAGATGTTCTGTTTAAAAATGATATTAATATAAGGGCCATGACTATACAAGATAAGGG
>CAYRCW010000061.1:0-3215 GCA_964422895.1 uncultured Planctomycetia bacterium
AAAATTGAATCTTTATGTTCTTTTTTAAAATCTGGGAGCAAGAAAGGTGTATAGCCTACATGCTCGGAAGGGTGCTCACTAAAGCTCTCCCAAGCAGTTATCACAGGTTTTTCGCTGCTTAAACTTAAAAAACTCTCTACTCCGCAAGATTTTGAAAGTCCGGATAAAGCAATATAGTATCCAATCAATGCTCTGTTATAATTCACCTTTTCATTAGAATAGTCTAGGTATGCCTGCATAAGTGAAGCAATATCAGCTTCTTCTATCTTCATCTTTCCTTCTGTTATCTTAAGCCGCCGACTTAAGAACTCTAGCTTATTTAAAGATGTCTCTATCTGAAAAAGGGATGTTACATATTGAGCATAAGATTTGTCGACCTCTAAAACAATAGTCTCTTCGGTCTCAAGCTCTTCATCAATAGCTTTCAAATATTCCACTTTTGCTGTCTCTATGTCGGCAATATTACCCAGCCTATCTAAGAGCGATAACTCTACCGATCTTGTAAAAGAGTCTGTAGTATCTTCTAAGCTAAAATCCCCCACCGGCCTAGCCTGTTTTGTAATTGAGCTATTCCATGTACTAGAACCAAAAGGTTTTGTTACTTTTAGCCCTACATACCAACTGTCTCTGAAAACCTGCTCTTCCTCTTCATAGCCTTCCGCCATTTTACCTACCTTACCTGTAAGGCTAACTCTAAATCTATTTTGAGCTTTTGCAATCTGCTCTTGCAAAGAGTTAAAGTGACTAACGAGTTGGCGAATTCTTAGCTCTGGACGTTTATTTTTGGCTATCTCAACAACCTTATCTAAATCTATGTTAACCTTTTCAAAAGGCAGCCAATTAACAATTTGGATGTCTTCACCATCAATAACATTTAGATTTTGACGGAATGTTAATTCTGCAAGAGAGAGTTCTTTCTGCGCTGAAACAAAGAAAAACTTAACCTGCTGATAAGAAGACTTCAGCTGCCTGTATTCTAACTCCGTAATCAGATGTTGCTGATACAACACTTCTCCTAAAGTAAGAATTTTGTTTGCCTCTTCAAGAAGCTTGTTAAAAGTATCCCAATTCATCCTGCTTAAAATTATATTATAGTAACTTCTTTTTAACTCTAGAGAGTAGTCCTGGTAAAGTCTGCGATATTCATATAGAGAAAGCTCTTGGTTTATTTGAGCTTGTTCTATTTTATATCTTAGTTCACCACCGTAAGATATAGGCTGCTCGAGTTCAAGCTCATAAGATTTAGAAAATATCTTTACATCGCCTACAGTAGCTCCTGCGGTATCAACCATGCGAATTATAGCATTGGGGAAAAGCTGCCTCTTTGCTTCGCGCAATTTAAGCTGCGCTAATTCATATTGACTCTTTGCTACTTTGAGAGATCTATAGTTTTCAATTCCCATCTCCAGCCAAGAACGCCACCCCCAAACCGCTTCCTGCCACTCTTCTGTATTTTGAGGCCCAACTCTCTTATCAGGCCTAAAACTAAATGATTTTGGTAGCTGTGAAGACTTATCCACATCTTTATCCACAGAGAGCTCGTGAATAGAGAGAAATCTTATATCTATACTATTTTTCTGCATCAGCACATCACTCCTGTTACTCTTACTCATAGCTATTTTGATACCGTCTACTTTGCCAGGTTTACCAGCAGTAGGTTCATACCCTGGATAGAACTCTACTTCTGCATAGTCTATGCCCGGAAGATTTATCTCTGTTTTCAGTCTCTCCATGCAAAGAATGTTACTGCCAATAAGATCAAAAAAGAGATATTTCTCGCCTTCAATCCAATAGGCAGAGTAGATGGGAGCTTGGTTAAAGTTAAATTTTAGAGTAAATAGATTATCTTGGAAGACTTTTTCAATGCTATCTAAAATAACCGTATCATCGGAATATGATATGGTTGTATGTAGCAATGATACGGATAATAGTAACCATATCATAAATGATACGGATAGTTCTCTTGCTATTAATTTCGAGACTATCTTAGGCATAACCATATCATAACCGTATCATATAGAATTTCTCAAAAAAACAGCTATATGTCAAGCAGAAAATAAGATTGAATCAGCAGGTAGAAGTTAAATAACTCTTAATCTGTAATTTGATTGATTTCAACCAACTCATCTTGTCTTGCAAGAATATGAGCAATACGCTCGAGTTCTTTTATTAATCTCTCTTTATCTTTGGGGTCTTTTAGTGGCGGAAGTTTTATAATAATCTTATTCTGGCCAAATATAATACTTACAAGTATGTCTATCTCTCGTTCTTCTGGTTGTAATTCCTGTTGAAGACGTTCTTTATTCTCCTCTTCTTTAGCGGCGGAATCGTCAACCTCTTTACTCTTTGCCA
Source organism: uncultured Planctomycetia bacterium (assembly GCA_964422895.1). Classification (GTDB taxonomy): domain Bacteria; phylum Omnitrophota; class Gorgyraeia; order Kaelpiales; family Kaelpiaceae; genus Kaelpia. Next base: position 2,353 of record CAYRCW010000061.1, read on the forward strand.
CTTTTATTCTTAAACCATACTTATATTCATTCAAGCTCTCTTCTTCTCGCTCTACAGCATCCTCCAACATTAATGGTACTGCCTCTTCCAACTCTTTTACTAGTCTCTCTATGTCTACTGTATCATCTCTAATATCCAGCTCTCCTTCTTTAAATTCAATTTCTAGAGTCTCGATACCAAAGATAGCCCTTGGCAAAATATATGTATGAAAATCACTACCCATAGGTGAACCAACAGCCGGATCTTCGCTTATAAAAGGATAATACAACACTTCACTCTCTATTTTTTTAAGCGGAGTATAAGCAGATTGCCCATATTCACTACCTAAGCTATAATCCCATTTTTGATTATTTTGTTCAGCCCATATAGATAAGGAAAAAATCACAGTAGAAAGACAAAACAAAAAGACAAAATTTTTATGATAACTACTCATATCATCTCTTTGCAACTACGATAGGATCTGCAGCTTCAGTTAATAAACTGCTTATAGCATTGATCTTAGCTGCCTCATAATCATAGCCTTCATCCACAACCATCTTAGCCGCACTAAGAGCTACAGCCACTAATGCCTCTTCTGGATCTACTATTTCGGCTATTCTATTATATGCATCCTCATCTTGTAAAATACGCCAAGCTATATCTGCATAGTTACCCACAGTAGAAAAATCACCCGCTATCTCAGTCACCTGAATCTCGCTCCCATATTTATAAGGACTTAAATGGGTAATAGGGTCATACTCTGTAACATTGTAAGCATAGATTCTATTATTTAAAATGCTACCATCGGCATCTTTCTGGGTTTCGGCATAAAGAACATACTCTTCTCTACCTTCAGAGTCGTAAGATGTATAACTTTTAAACTC
>CAYRCW010000061.1:3315-4977 GCA_964422895.1 uncultured Planctomycetia bacterium
TATGCCTGTTGCTACGTCACGTACCTCTACTGTTCTATGTAAAGATTTAATCTCTCGAATATTAAAATCCATTTCAATTATATCTGTCTGAGTGGTCGTAATTGTGTTCTCAGTAGCGTTATAAATCTCTGATATAGAACCAGTTGAATATCCAAATGCTTCTTTCTTCTTGCTCCCTACAGCATACCACTCTCCTTCCCAGCCAAGATATTTCTGATAAGAGTATATGGTATTAAAAGATTCTTTCCACTCTCCTGTTGCTTCATCTAAACCCCCAACAGGATTAATCTGCTTTGCATAGCTCCAACCTGGAAAATGGTTTGCACCTTTAAGAGTCACAGAGAAGGGAGTAATATATATATTACCTAATTCATCAGTATCTGCTATATTAAGCGTTACAGAGAATCCTTTTTGATAAGCTTTGCCTTCCGTATTTTGAATTCTACTATTTATTTTATCAATATCTGCCTTAGCAAGCTTAGAATAATTTTCAATGATATATTTTAAAACTTTTGCATGTCGACCTGAATAAGAAGTAGAGCCGTCTTCATTCATGCTTTTACTTGGAGCAGCAGAGTTAGCAGGCTTCATAAACTGGTCAGCTCTAAACTTTTCAAGCTCCATAACACGTCTTCTTATATAGGCCATCCATTGGAGAGTAGCTTTAAAATCTTTAAAACTACTGCTAACAACCTCACCTGCTTGCATTTTTAATATGTAGGTCTTTAGCTGTAGCATTCTCTCTTTATATTCTTCAGGCGATAATTCTGGAGAGAGCTCCTTATATATTTCTGCGCTAGAGCCAAACTCTGCATCACCATCTAAAGCCTGTATATCAGCTGTATTTCCTACAGCAAATACTATCTTTGAAAATAATATAGCTCCTGCAAGGATTATCATTATAAAGTCTTTTATAAAGTCTTTTCTCTTCATGACGATATATTTATACCATACATTACATCAAATTACAAATATACACCCATTATTTAAAATAAAAATTATCTATATAGCAACGGCCTACATCTATACTAGTATAGCGCTTATCTATAAATACATTAATTTCCACTACGTTAGAGAGCCTTTTGTCCTTCAAACTGCTTAAGGAAATCTCCACTTTTGTCCACTCACCAGAAACTTTAGAACTTACCTTTGTGACTCTATTGCCAAAATTATCCTCTATTGTTATCCCAACTATCTTAGAAAATCCTAGCATCGATTCGCCTTTAATCCAAAAACCAATAAGATTATGCCCACTAAAATCATGCTCTGAAACATCAAGCCATAACCCCCCCACAATATCAGACCCAGACCTAAAATCATAATCTAGCGCGATTGCTTGTCCTTCTTCGCCCAGACATTCGCGGCCTTGCAGTCCGGCTTTGAAGCTCTTTTGCTTATCGTTAGGCGCCTCTTCCCATGCGCCACCTCTATATTTATCTCCATTAAAATCTTGAAAAATAACTATTTGATTTTTAGATTCAGAAACTCCATCAACCATGCTCATGCAACTATAGAGCATAGTCGATGCAACCACTGTTAGTAAAATATCTTTTCTCATTTTTACATTACAATCTTAAAATATTTTACCACTCATACTTTTATTTTACAAATATCTTTCATCATTTATTACCATGCAATAATAATGTCAACTCGCCTTTTAAC
>CAYRCW010000062.1:0-4710 GCA_964422895.1 uncultured Planctomycetia bacterium
TCTTTAAAAAGAATTAAAGCAGGGATACTCATAATTCCATAATCAGAAGCTATCTGTGTATTATCATCAACGTTAAGTTTTGAAAATTTAACTCTACCTTGAAAATCGTCAACCATTCCATCGAGCGTAGGACTAATCATCTTACAAGGACCGCACCATGGGGCCCAAAAATCAACCAAGACTGGTATTAATGATTCTAGGACTTTACTCTTAAAGTTGCTAAGATCTACTTCTTGCATCTCAATCCTCCTTTTGAATGTTTAATCGTAAGAAGTTCCTTTTATATTATCTAAATACTTGGAAACTCTAACCGCTGCATCAGCACCTTCACCTGAAGCAGATATAACCTGCTTTAGAGAACTACTTCTGACATCCCCCGAAGAGAATACACCTTCTACTGAAGTTTGGAAATCATCCTTAGTGATTATATAGCCGCCTGGATCTAATTGCAAAAGATCTTTTAAAAACTGAGAATTTGGAGTATAACCTGCAAAGATAAAGACACCATCTAAATCTACCCTCTTACTGCTCTCAGTCTTTAAGTTTTTAACATTAATAAACTCTACTTTAGAATCTCCCCCTATCTCATTTATTACGCTATCTAAAACAAACTCTACATTGCTAATAGCTTCTATTCTCTCTTTTAATACGTCTACTGCTCTAAGTCTATCTCTACGATGTATTAGATACAGTTTTTTTACAAACTTAGATAGAAATATAGCCTCTTCAACAGCAGAGTCTCCGCCCCCTAAGACAGCCACCTTTTTACCTCTAAAAAAATTAGCGTCACATGTAGCACAATATGATACACCGCGACCTGTAAAATGCTCCTCTCCCTTGATACCTAACCTCCTAGGGTAGGCTCCTGTTGAAATGATAACACTCCTAACTTGATAATCAGAAGAAGATGTATTAATCGTAATAACATCTTCTCTTTTGATGGCTAATACTTCTTCACTCTTTATCTCAACTGGATAAGCTTGGAGTTGTTTTTTAAAAAGTTCGGCTAATTCATATCCAGATATACCATCAGGAAATCCAGGATAGTTTTCTATTCTATCAGTCATAACTATCTGGCCACCAGGAGATGTCTTCTCGAAACATATCACATCTAGCTTAAAACGAGCAAGATATAAAGCAGCTGTCATACCACTAGGACCTAAACCGATAACCGCAACATCTTTCATCTTAAAACCTCCAATTGATAAAGATGATGTATAACCATCTGATGAGAACTTTTATATTTTTTAACCATACCAGAAACCTCTATAGTCCTACCTTTTAAGCTAAGCAATCTATCAAGATCTAAATCGGGTAAACTTTTCTTGAATATAACAAACTTAAACTCAAAAGGCAAAAGAAAGAATATTAATTTTTCACCATTGTAAATATCAAGCACTTCACCTTTAACTGCAACTATTTCCCCTTCATACCTATATGCATCTTTAGAATCTATTATATTTAAATCAGACCAAATACCTCTTCCATGCTCTTTAGCATCCTTAAAACTTGAAGATAGAGACTTTAGATACTTAAAATTTGGAGCTCTTACATCTATAACAGCTAATCCTTTATTTAATAAAATTTTATTTATAAAATCATCTCCTAAAAAAACATAGCCTAATAATCTTCCATATATGTCTTTACGCTCTTTATCATATTCTATTCTTATCCTTTTATTTTTAAGAGCATCTTTACTAAAGATATAAGCTCTCTTACCCCATAAGCTCTCTTTCTCTCTCCACTCTCCATCTATCTTCATCTTTGTCTCTGGAGTATTTAAACCAAGCAGTCTGACCATCTTTCCACTAGAGAGTAGAATGGTATCCCCATCTATAACATTTTTAACAATAGCAAACTTCGGGTAATTGATATTCTGATTAAAACATTGAAATAAAACAAAGGAGATCGATAAGACTACGATTATCTTAAAATAAATATTCTTCACTTTTATAATTTTAAAATAATATAGCACCTTAATACAAGGGATTAAAATAGTCAGAAAAGATAAACAATTTGACCAGCTCTTTATAATTCCGCTATAATCCCATAGATGAAGAAGATACGAGTTGGAATAATAGGCATAGGACATTTGGGAACTTTTCACAGTAAAATTTACTCTCAACTCCCTGATGTAGAAGTAAGCTTCCTTTCAGATACTAATTTAGAAAAAGCGCATAATCTTGCCTCTGAATTAAAGGCTGATTATTCAAATGATTTTAGAGCTAGTTTCTCTAAAGTAGACGCAGTAAGTATAGCTACTCCTACTTCAACACACTATTCAATAGCAAAAGAGTTTCTAGATAACGGCATAGATGTGCTCATAGAGAAACCTATCACGATAAAGCTTAAAGATGCAGAGAGATTAAATTCAATTGCTAAGAAAAAATCTCTGATACTACAGGTTGGGCATGTAGAGAGATTTAATAAAGCCTTAGCTGCAATAGAGAACATCCCAGGTGAGATTAAATTTATAGAATGCCATAGAATAGGACCTTTTAGCCAAAGATCGACAGATGTTAGCGTCGTATTAGATCTTATGATCCATGATTTAGATATAATCTTTCAATTTATCTCTTCTAAAATAAAGAAGATTGAAGCAACAGGGTTAAAAGTAGTAACTGACCATCCTGACATTGCAAATGCAAGAATAACATTTAAAAATAAAGCGGTATGCAATATAACTTCATCTCGCGTATCGGACGACAGCTTACGCAAGATAAGAATATTTAAAGAGAACTGCTATATATCTTTAGATTATAAAAATCAGACCGTTAATATATACCGCAAAAACAATAAGAAGATAACAAAAGAAGAGATTGAGATAGAGAAAGAGCAACCTCTTCAACTTGAAATAAGAAGTTTTATAGATGCAGTAAAGAACAGAACTAAACCAACGGTATCTGGAGAAGATGCTAGTTTAGCTTTAAAAACCGCCCTTAGAATAGAAAAAATAATCTCTCGCAGTTAATATGAAAAAAATATTTATTATAGCAGGTGAACCTTCGGGAGACTTGCATGGCAGTCTTCTAGTAAAAGAGTTAAAAAGCAGAGATCCTGAGATTCAATTCTATGGATTAGGCGGAGAGAAGATGCGCTCTGCTGGCGTAGATATATACTATGACCTAGCATCCAGTGCAATAGTCGGTTTCTTTGATGTAATTAAACGCTTATCTTTTTTTAAAAAACTATTCTACGAAATATTAACCAAGATAAAAGAATCACGCCCAGATGCTGTAATATTCATAGACTACCCTGGATTTAATCTTAAACTTGCCAAAGAAGTAAAGAAGTTAGATATTAAAACCATATACTACATAAGCCCACAATTATGGGCTTGGAGAGAGAAGAGAATAGAGATCATAAAAAAATATGTGGATAAGATGTTTGTCTTCTTTGAGTTTGAAAAAGAATTTTACAGAAAATTTGGCGTTGAGGTTGAATTTATAGGTCATCCTTTTCTAGAAACAATAAAACCAAGCCTAACAGAAGAGGAGTTTCTAGGAAAATATAATCTAGATAAAGATAAAAAAAGATTATTTATAATGCCCGGCTCACGAGAGAACGAATTCAAAAAACATATGCCTACAATAATAGAATCACTATCTAATATATCTAAGAACCAAAAATTAGATCTATTGCTTTTAATCCCAAATCATTTAAGTAGACTCATAGATAAAAATACTGCTAATCTTTTTAAGATTATAACAGACGATGCTTATAATGGTATCCACCATTCAAGCCTTGGAATAGTTGCATCTGGCACTGCAACTCTTGAAGCTGCAATTATAGGTAATCCATTTCTTATAATATATAAGACATCTCTTATTAACTATTTAATACTTAAACCAATGATAAAAGTAAAGTACGTTGGGATGGTAAATCTAATTTTAGGAAAAGAGGCTATGCCCGAACTTATCCAAAATAATTTTAGATCTAAAAACATAACAGAACAACTCAATAGAATACTTACAGATAGAGACTACTATCTTGCTTTAAAAGACCACCTTCTAGAGTTTAAGTCAAAATTGGGCAACAAAGGCGCAATATCGAAAGCAGCAGAGTCTATATTAAGCTACATATCTAGTTAGGCCTTACTACTACTCCCCTCTCTTTAAGATAGTCCTTAGCCTCTTCTATTGTAGACTCTCCATAATGGAATATAGAAGCTGCAAGAACAGCATCGCAATCTGTCACCTTAAAAGCCTGGCAAAGATGTTCTAAATTCCCAGCTCCACCTGAAGCAATCACAGGGATATTAACTGCATCTACTACCATCTTCGTTAACTCTAAGTCATAACCATCTTTAGTACCATCTCTATCCATACTAGTTAAGAGAATCTCACCTGCTCCTAGCTCCTCAACCTCTTTTGCCCACTCTATTGCATCTAATCCAGAGGATATTCTTCCTCCCATAGTATATACAACCCAGCTATCTTCTTCTTTTTTAGCATCTATAGCTACAACTATACATTGACTACCGAACTCAATAGCTGACTCTTTAACTAAGCCAGGATCTTTAACAGCCGCTGTATTAATAGAGACCTTATCTGCTCCTGCCTTAAGTAGCTCTCTTATATCATCTACACACGTCACACCTCCTCCAACTGTTAGAGGTATAAAGACTTGCTCTGCAGTCTTAGTTATAATCTCAAGCATAGGCCCCCTGTCTTCAAAAGAAGCAGCAATATCAAGGAATACAAGCTCATC
>CAYRCW010000063.1:0-4707 GCA_964422895.1 uncultured Planctomycetia bacterium
CTATAAAGCATCAAATATCTATGGAGAGTCCAAGATAAGAGCAGAAAAAATAGTTTTAGATTACAAGGAGAAAGGCTTAAAAGTAGCTATACTTAGGCCTTGTATGGTCTATGGGGAGGATGAGCCCCACCTTTTAAGGCTGTTACTATTATTACTTAGATTCCGTCTTTATCCTATCTTAGGTAGAGGGAATAATAAGTTTCATCTTGTCTACGTGGAGAGCGTTGTCGATAGCATGATATATGCAGCAGATAATGAATTTTTTACCGAAGAACCAGTCTTCATAGTAGATAGAGAGGTTTTAAGCCATAGAGAGGCTATGAATATCATGGCAAGAGCAATAGGAGCTTTAGAACCGATTGCTCTACCTAAGTTTCTAATTCCTATGGTAGTAAAATTACCTTTTTTGGGGATTAAGTTTAGAATGTTATTACGCGACAGATGGTTTAGTACAGATAGGCTGCTTTCAACCGGTTTCAAATATAACTATAACGCCAGAGAGAGCATCGCTATATCATCTAAAAAGATGGTAGCCAGAGAGCCTTTCTAAGAACCCCTTTAAGCTTGACATATATATTGCTAGGTGTATAATTTCAACTAATTCGTTACTAATTTCACGAATGAGCTATGACGAAATTATCACATAATACAATATCTCGGGTATTTCTCTATATAAGGATATTAGAAGGCCTTATTAAGAAGAAGCATGCTGGCATATCCAGCAAACAGCTTGCAGCTCTTGCAGGTTCAAGCGATGTTCAAGTCAGAAAAGATATCTCCAACTTTAAAAAAATAGGAACTCCAGGTATAGGATATAGCACAGTTGAATTAAGAGATACTCTTGTGAAGTTTGTCTTAAAAGACCATGTTGTATCCGCTGCTCTATTTGGCGTTGGCAATCTTGGAACAGCTATTCTTAAATACCCTTCATTTTATAAAGAGCGGATTAAGATAGTAGCTGCTTTTGATAAATCTGATAGTAGGATTGGTAAGACTATAAATGGTTTGGAGGTTTCAGCTGTTACTGATGCAAAGAGAGTTATAAAAAACAAGAGAATAGATATTGCAATTATTGCTGTACCTCAAGAGTCAGCTCAATCTGTTGCTGATATTATAATAAGTTCCGGATTGAGAGGAATAGTCAATTTTTCTCCTACTATGATAAATGTGCCTAGTGAGATATTTGTAAAAGATATGGATTTTACAATAGAGTTTCTATCTCTCTATTGCGATGCTTATATGGTCAATAATAAGAACGTTAAGAAAGAGAAGCAGTTAATAGGAGGTAAGTATGGCAAAGATATTAATGGTAGATGATGATCTGGAGTTTTTAGAAGCAAGCAAGGGTGTGTTAGAGAGAAGTGGCTATGAAGTTATAACATTGAACAATGTTAGAGATGCTGAGAGCTTTATTCAAGAAAATGAAGTTGATTTAGTCTTGCTTGATATCATGATGGAAGAGGCTGATGATGGAATAAATTTTGCTCATAAGTTAAGACGAGAAGGGTTTAAGAATCCTATTATTATGCTTAGTGCTGTTGGCAAGGTGACGGGCTTTGAGTACGGAAGATGTGATGCAGTATTACCCTGCGATGATTTTCTTGAGAAACCAATTACACCTAAAGTTTTAGTAGAAAAAATAGATAAATATATAAATATAAAATAGAAGGAGTTTAAAATGGAAAAATATTGTGCTGTTAAAAAGCAAACTGTAAAAGATAGCCAAGATTGTGATCTGTGCGATGAATCTCGCTCTAAACTTCTTCCTATTTTAAGTCAGATTCAAGATAAGAAAGGTTATATATCAGATAAAGATATGCAGGAGGTGGCTGATAAGTTAGGAATACATCCTGTTGAAGTTTACTCCGTTGTCACTTTTTACTCTTTTCTTAATTCTAAAAAAGAAGGGAAACATACGATAAGAGTAAGCAACTGTATCTCTTCTATTATGAAAGGAAGCAGGAAGATAGTTAAAGATTTTGAAAAAGAACTTCAGATAAAATTAGGCCAGACAACAAAAGATAAGAGAGTAACTTTAAAAGAGACAAGCTGTATCGGGATGTGCGATATGGCTCCTGCTATTATGGTTGACGGTGAGTTGATAGGAAGAGTAACAGCCAAGAAAGTAAAAGAGATAGTAAAGGAGCTTAAGAGATGAAAGAGAGATTAGAGAGGGATGGTAAAGTGATATTTAGTGACATAGAGTTGGGTAGCGGACTAAAGAAGTCTTTAAAGATAGGACGTCTTGAGGTTTTAGATACTGTGCGAGACTCCAACCTTAAAGGTCGCGGAGGCGCAGGTTTTCCAACGGGTGTTAAATGGAATCTTGCTGCAACATCGTCTGATAGTAAAAAATATATTGTTGCAAATGCTGATGAAGGTGAGCCAGGAACTTTTAAAGATAGAGTTCTTTTGACAGAATACCCAGCGCTTCTATTTGAAGGTATGATTATCGCCGCTTATGCGATAGGAGCTGAGAGAGGGTTTTTATACTTAAGGGGGGAGTACAGGTCGTTCTTACCAAATCTTGAGATAGTTTTAGAAGATTTAAGAAAGAGGAATATGCTTGGAGATAATATATTTGGGAATAGAGACTTTAACTTTGATATTGAGATAAGGCTTGGTTTTGGAGCCTATGTCTGCGGTGAAGAGACAGCTTTAATAGAGTCGCTTGAAGGTAATCGCGGTGAGCCTAGAAATAGACCGCCTTTCCCAGTGTATACAGGCTATAACGGCCATCCTACAGTTGTGAATAATGCTGAGACGCTATCAAACATAGCTCACATAATTTTGAAAGGTTCTGATTGGTTTAAGAGTATCGGGACTGAAAAATCAGCAGGATCAAAGATAATAAGTGTATCTGGAGATTGTAAAAAACCTGGAGTATATGAGGTTCCATTTGGGACAACAATAAAAAAGATATTAAAGTTGGTTGATGCTCTAGATGTAAAGGCTGTTGTAGTAGGCGGTGCATCTGGAATATGCATTGGTAAGAATGAATTCAACCGCAAGTTGGGTTTTGAAGATCTACCGACTGGAGGTTCTATAATAGTCTTTAATGAGAAGAGAAGCTTGCTGGATGTTGTCGAAAACTTTTTAGAGTTTTTCAAAGAAGAGTCTTGCGGCCAATGTACTCCATGTAGAGAGGGTATACCTGTATTAATTGATGGTATTAATATGTTAAGAAGAGGAGAGTGCGATAGCAGTTATCTCAAAAATCTATTATCGCTCTCTGAAACAATGCAGTTGGCTTCAAAATGCGGGCTGGGTCAGTCTGCTCCAAATGTTTTTATATCGGTGATAGATAAATTTAAAAAAGAATATCAGTTATCTAGTAAAAAAAGAGAGGGGAGAGTATTCAATGGATAAGAAAAAGAGACCGTTCTCAGAAAAAACATCTAGAGCCCCTGTAAGTCAGCGAGCTCAAAGCTTTGATGAAATTGCCAAAGGTTCTTTAGGGGCAACTGTTAAGGTTACAATAGATGATATAGAGTTCCGTGTTCCTATGGGCATGACTATTTTAGAGGCAGCAAAGTCAATAAACGTAAATATTCCTACGCTCTGTCAGCATGATGATCTCTGTTTAGCGGGTGTATGCAGGGTCTGTATCGTTGAGGTTGAGGGTCAGAAGACGCTTCAAGCATCCTGTTCTTATCCTATAACTGCAGCTATTAAGGTTAAGACTTACTCTCCAAGGGTACGTCGTGCCAGGAGAAATATCATTCAGCTCTTACTCCGCAATCATTACGGAGAGTGTTATTCTTGTTCTAAAAATAATAACTGTGAACTTCAGGCTCTAGCTAAAGATTATGGTATTACTAACTATACTTTTGGTCATATCGAGGAGCCAAGATATGAGCAGGATAACTCAAGTTACTCCGTAGAGCGTGATATGAATAAGTGTATATTATGTCGTAGGTGTGTTAGAACCTGTATAGACCTACAAGAGGTTGGAGTGCTTGAGGCGGTAGGTAGAGGTGCAGAGACAAAGATAGCAACGTACTTAGATAAACCTCTAAATGATGTAATATGTATCTATTGCGGTCAATGTATTAATAGATGCCCTACAGGCGCTTTAAAGGCAAAAGATCCATCTGAAGATGTTTGGGCAGCAATAGATGATCCGACTAAGCATGTTATTATCCAAACTGCTCCATCGCCGCGTGCTGCAATAGGCGAAGAGTTCGGTTTAGCTGCGGGAACAAGTGTTACAAAGCAGTTAAACACAGCGCTTAAACGGATGGGTTTTGACAAGGTTTTTGACACAAATTTTACAGCCGATCTTACTATTATGGAAGAAGGTACAGAGCTGCTCTTAAAACTTAAAGACGCGCTGGTTAATAAGAAGAAAGTTGCTCTTCCTCAATTTACATCTTGTTCGCCTGGCTGGGTAAAGTATATTGAACATTTCTATCCTGATAAACTTGCTCATGTTTCAACAGCTAAGAGTCCTCAACAGATGTTTGGAGCCATTGTTAAGACTTGGTATGCTAAGAGAGAAGGGATAGATCCTAAAGATATAGTAAGCGTATCTCTTATGCCTTGCTCTGCAAAGAAGTTTGAGTGCGAGAGGCCTGAGATGGATGGCTCTGGATTTAAAGATGTCGACTTTGCTCTTACTACTCGTGAGATTGCAGGTATGATCAAGGAGTGCGGTATGGATCTGCCCAATCTTCCAAAGTCAGATTTTGATAATCCGCTAGGTAT
>CAYRCW010000064.1:0-4678 GCA_964422895.1 uncultured Planctomycetia bacterium
GGGCGGATTGTCATAATGGTTGATGATGAAGGCCGTGAGAATGAGGGTGATTTTATTGTTTCAGCTAGCGGTGTAAAGCCGGAGGATATTAACTTTATGGCTACCTATGGTAAGGGTCTTATCTGTGTTCCCATGGAAGCTAAGAGACTTGATGAGCTGGAATTAAAACCTATGCATGGACTATCAGAGGATAAATTTAAGACTGCCTGGGCTGTCTCTTGCGATGCATCAAATGGTATTACAACTGGGATATCGGCTCAGGATAGAGCCTGTACAGTTAAGGTTTTAACTGGTAAAGGTTCAGGTCCTAAGGATCTTATAAAACCCGGTCATGTATTTCCCTTAAGAGCAAAGAGCGGAGGGGTCTTGGTTAGAGCCGGGCATACAGAGGCTGCTGTTGATATGATGCGCTTAGCTGGGTTATATCCAGCTGGGGTTATATGTGAAATTATGAATGAAGATGGAACTATGGCAAGGGTTCCAGAGCTGATTAAAATAGCTAAAAAACATAATCTTAAGATATCGACAATAAAAGATCTAATAGAGTATAGAAGGCAGAGAGAGCGATTAATTGAGAGGGTACTCATAACGGAGATGCCTACAGCACATGGAGATTTTAAGCTCTATCTCTATCACGATAAGACAGACGGCGGTTACCATCTTGCTTTTGTCATGCCTGCAACAGATGATAAGGAGAAGCCTTTAGATAGTAGTCCTACGCTGGTTAGAGTCCATTCTCAATGTCTTACAGGAGATATATTTCACTCTTTGCGTTGTGACTGCGGAGAGCAGCTCCATAAGGCTATGGATATAATAGCCAAAGATGGCAAAGGTGTGATATTATATATGAATCAGGAAGGAAGAGGGATAGGTCTTGTTGAGAAGCTTAAAGCCTATGCTCTTCAAGATAGCGGCTTAGATACAGTAGAGGCCAATGAGGCTCTGGGCCATGAGGCTGATTTAAGAGAGTATGGCATAGGTGCCCAGATATTGGTCGATTTAGGTTTAAAAAACATAAAGCTTCTTACAAATAATCCCCGCAAGATTGTGGGTTTAAAAGGATATGATCTTGAGGTAATAGAGCGGGTATCTATTGAAGTAGAGCCCAACCCCTCAAATGAGAGGTATCTTAAGACAAAGAAGAGAAAGTTAGGACATGATTTAAAGAATGTCTAAAGGAGGAGAAATATGAAAGAGATAAAAGCAAATTTAATAGCAAAAGGATTAAAGTTCGGCGTTGTTATCTCAAGATTTAATGAGTTTATTACTTCAGGTCTCTTAAGTGGTGCAGCAGATACACTTATTGCTCATGGAGTGGAAGATAAAGATATAGAGGTCTATTATTGTCCAGGCTCTTTTGAGATTCCAGGACTAGCTGCTCAGATTGCTAAGAAGAAGAAGTACGATGCTATTATATGTCTTGGTGCTGTGATACGCGGTGAGACACCTCATTTTGAGTATGTTGCATCTGAGGCATCTAAAGGTATAGCCAAGCTTAATGCAGATTTAAATATACCTGTAAGTTTTGGTGTTATCACATCAGAGACTTTAGAGCAAGCTATAGAGAGAGCAGGTTCAAAAGAGGGTAATAAAGGTAGAGAAGCTGCACTTTCGGCTATTGAGATGGCCAATCTTTATAAGAAGATTAAATAATCTAAGGTCTTTTCATCAAGAGGGGTTCTTATGCGTAAACGCACTAAATCACGTGAAATTGCATTGAAGGCTCTATATAGGGCAGACATATCTAAAGAGCCTCTCTCTGAGTTTTTAAAAGAGATACTCAAGAAAGAGAGAGGTAAGGATATAAAGGATTTTGCTCAGGAGCTTGCCACTAAGACCTTGGATAATATAGAGGTTTTAGACAAGATTATAAGAAAACATGCTCTGAATTGGCAGCTTGAGAGGATGGCTATTATCGATAGGAATATTATTCGTCTTGCTAGCTACGAGCTTCTGTTTTGCGATAATATCCCCCCTAAGGTAAGTATAAATGAGGCTATTGAGCTGGCTAAGAAGTATGGAGATCAAGATTCCGGTAAGTTTGTAAATGGAATACTTGATAAGATAACACGCTTAGAGGTCTTGAGTAAATTAGACTCTTTAAATGAATAAAGAAGCAGACCTCCACTTGCATTCGATATACTCAGACGGTACATTTACTCCTACCGAGATATTAAATTATGCTAAAGATCTATCCTTAAGTTGTATCTCTATAACAGACCACGATACAGTAGATGGTCTAGATGAAGCTTTTAAAGTAGCAGCTGAGCTTGATATAGAACTCATACCTGGGATTGAACTCTCCTCCTCTTACAAAAGAAAGGAGATCCATATTTTAGGATACTTTATCGATTATAAAGCAGAGTGGTTCTTGGATAAGCTTAAAAATTTTAGAAGGTCTAGAAAGCTTAGATTTTTAGAGATGGTTAAGAAGTTAAGAGAACGTGGTATAGAGGTAGATTATGAGAAGATATTAAATGATAATCCTCAAGCGGCTATTGGCAGGCTTCATCTTGGCAAGGCTGTCTATGAAGAAGGCCATGCATCGTCAATAAGAGAGGTATTCGATAGATATTTAGGTGACGGTAAAACTTGCTGTGTTGAGAAAGAAGAGTTATCTATTTTAGATGCGATAGAGATGATAAAGAGATTAGGCGGCATATCTATCCTAGCCCACCCTTATCTCTTAAGAGACGATAATATGGTAGCTGAGTTATTAGATCTTGGGTTTAGTGGTATAGAGGCGTTATATTTAGGGCATTCTAAAGGTATGGAAAAGAATTACATCAAGATGGCTAGAGAGAAGGGGCTGCTTATAAGCGGCGGTTCTGATTGTCATGGTAAAGCCAAAGACAATATACTTATGGGCAAGAAGAAGATTCCTTATGAAGTTGTTATAAAGATGAAAGAGTATTTAGATGATAAAGAATAGAGATATTGAATTTATGCGTAGAGCTATATCTCTTGCTAAGAGAGCAGAGGGTAAGACAGCTCCCAATCCTATGGTAGGTGCTCTATTAGTTGATAAGAAGCAAAGGATAATATCAGAAGGTTACCACAGGAAGGCTGGCTCTAAACATGCAGAGGTCATAGCTATAGAGAGAGCTGGAATAAGAGCAAAAGGTGCAACTCTATATGTTAGCCTTGAACCCTGTTCTAGTTATGGTAAGACTCCGCCTTGTGTGGATAAGATAATAGATGCTAAGATAGGCCGTGTTGTAATAGCTACTCTAGACCCTAACCCAAAGAACCATAATAAGGGAGTTAGGATATTAAGAAGAGAGGGAATAGCTGTAAAAGTTGGGGTCTTAAAAGAAGAGGCTGAGTATCTTAATAGAGTTTTTTCTAAACATATAAAAAAGAGTATGCCGTACGTCAGTTTAAAAGCTGCGCTATCTTTAGATGGTAGGATTGCAGATAGTAAAGGTACTTCTAAATGGATAAGTTCACCCGATGCTAGAGAGTTTGTGCATAAGGAGATACGTTCAAAAGTAGACGCTATAATGGTCGGAATAGGGACCATGCTAAAGGATGACCCTTCTCTTACTCTAAGAGATTCTAAGGGTAAGTTAATAAAAGACCAGCCTCTAAGAGTTGTTCTTGATTCAGATTTAAAGATTCCACTAGAGTCAAAGATTTTAAAAAGCAAAAAAGGATCTGTTTTAATATTTACTTCAATTAAGACCAAGAAGAAAAAAAAGAGAGCAGAGTTAAAGAGAAAAGGTGTGAAGATAATAGATATAGCAGTGCATAGTTATAGAGGCTTAGATTTAAAGAGAGTGCTCAAATCATTATACAGAGAAGGAGTCTTCCATCTCTTAGTTGAGGGCGGGTCTTTAGTATTAAGCAGCTTTCTAGAGAGAGGTTTAGCAGATTATGCCTATTTTTTTATTTCCAATATGGTTTTAGGCGGGGATTATCTCATGTATAATGGTAGAGAGTTTAGGTTAAATAGGTGCCCTAAGATGATACGTAAGGATTGTAGATGTTTTGATAACTCAATAATGGTATCTGGAGATATAGTAAATGTTTAGCGGTATCATAGAAGAGGTAGGGCAGCTTGAGAGCATAACAAAGAGATCCGGCTGTTATGAGCTTAAGGTTAGAAGTCAGAAGATCATAAAAGATCTAGCTTTAGGTGATAGCGTGGCTGTAGATGGAGTCTGTCTGACTTTAAAAGCTAAGGATAAGAGTAAGCTTATCTTTGATGTTGTAACTGAGACTTATTTAGATACCAAATTTAAGCATCTTAAGAGAGGAAGATTAAACTTAGAGCGGGCTTTAAAGCTAGGGGATAGGATATCCGGTCATATTCTAACAGGGCATGTAGATACCGTTATATCTGTAGTAAGGATAGAGAAGAGAGCTAGCGGAATAAAGATCTATTTAAAGCTGCCTTCTAGTTATAAGCATCTGATTGTTGATAAAGGTTCTGTCGCATTAGATGGGGTTAGTCTTACTGTGCAAGATTTAAAGCCGGGCCTGTTTTCCGTTGCTATTATACCTTATACAGAAGAGTGGACTAACTTAGCTGATCTAAGAGTCGGTTCTAAGGTGAATATCGAATTTGATCTATTTGGTAAATATGTAGATAGAAGATTAAATACCGGGGCGTAGCTCAGTATGGCTAGAGTGCTTGGTTCGGGACTAAGAAGCCGCTGGTTCAAATCCAGTCGCC
>CAYRCW010000065.1:0-4614 GCA_964422895.1 uncultured Planctomycetia bacterium
ATTGTTTAGTATAATCTTATCCAATAATTAAACTGTATTAGGAGGGATATATGGTAGGAATAGATCTATTGAAAGAGAAGTGTAATGCTAATAGCTTAGATAAAATATCTGGCTTGAGTCGAGAAGTTATTGATTTTATCGTTAAATATGTTGAACTTTGTAATCCAAATAGCATTTTTATAAGAGATGATTCTAAAGAGGATGCAGAGTATATTAAAAATAAGTCTTTAGAGCTTAAAGAAGAAGAGTCTCTTAAAATAAGCGGTCATAGTGTCCATTTTGATGGCTTGCATGATCAGGCTCGGGACAAAGAGAATACTAAATTTTTAATTACTCCTGATTTTAAGCTTGAAGGCCTTAACTCTATCGATAGAGATAAGGGGATAGGTGAGATAGAGTTATTACTTAAAGATATTATGAAGGGCAAGGAGATGTATGTGCTCTTTATGGGGTTAGGTCCTGTTGGTTCTGAGTTCTCTGTCTATGCTGTTCAGTTAACAGATTCTGCTTATGTTGCTCACTCTGAAGATATCTTATATAGAGGGGCCTATAGAGTCTTTAAAGATAATACCAATGTAGGCTTCTTTAAGTATGTACATTCAGCAGGTGAGTTAGATGAAAATCAGGCAAGTAAGAATATAGACAGAAGGCGTATCTATGTTGATTTCTCAAAAGATACAGTATATTCAGTGAATACTCAATATGCTGGCAATACTGTTGGATTAAAGAAACTTGCTCTTCGTCTTGCAATAAGAAAAGCTGACCGCGAAGGCTGGCTTGCTGAGCATATGTTTGTTATGGCTGTACATGGTGAAGATGGCGAAAAGAACTATTTCACAGGAGCTTATCCATCTTCTTGCGGCAAGACTTCAACTTGCATGGTTGAAGGCGAGAGTATAGTTGGAGATGATATAGCCTATTTAAAGAAGAGAGGCGGAGCTATCTATGCGGTCAATGTAGAGAGAGGTATATTTGGAATTATAAGGGATGTTAATGAGGATGACGCTCCTCTTATTTGGGAAGCATTGAATAAAGAGGGAGAGGCTATATTCTCAAACATATTGGTCAATGATAAGATTCCTTATTGGGATGGTGACGGTAGAATTACACCAACAGAAGGTAATAACTTCTCAGGTTCTTGGTGCTCAGGCAAGATAGATGAGTTTGGCGGTGAGATACCTTTTTCTCATGCCAATGCAAGATATACAATAAGGATCGAGAGTTTAAATAATGCTGATAGCGAAAAAGAGAACCCTGAAGGTGTTCTTGTAAAAGGCATAATATATGGCGGTAGGGATTCCAATACCTGGGTGCCTGTATTTGAGAGTTTCAATTGGGCTCATGGTGTTGTATCAATTGCAGCATCCCTAGAGTCTGAGACAACCGCTGCAACTTTGGGCAAGACTGGAGAGCGTAAGTTCAATCTTATGGCAAATTTAGATTTTTTATCTATTCCAATAGGTAAATATATAAAGAATCATCTTGATTTTGTAAAAGATATAGAAGATTCTCCGGCTATGTTTGGAGTAAACTATTTTCTGCGTAATGAGCATGGAGAGTATATAAGCGGTATGCATGATAAGAGAGTATGGCTTAAATGGATGGAGTTAAGAGTAAATAAGAAGGTGGGTGCAATCAGCACTCCGATAGGGAATATCCCTAAACATAAAGATCTAGAAAAATTGTTTAAAGAATTATTGAATAAAGATTTTTCTTTAGATGATTATAATATGTTTTTTAGTATTAGATGTTTTCAGAACTTAGAGAAGATTGAGAGAATAAGTAATATCTACCATGGTTTTAAAGAGATTCCGGCTGAGGTGTTCTCTGTATTAAATGAACAAGAGAGTAGAATAAGAGAAGCTCAAAATAAGTTTGGGGATATTATAGCGCCTGATAAATTTATCTAATATGAGTATAACATACCTATCTAAAGAATCTTACGAGAGATTGAAAGAAGAGTTAAAACAGCTTCAGACTGTTAAACGTAGGCAGATATCTAAAGATCTAGAATATGCAAGATCTTTAGGAGATTTAAAAGAGAATGCTGAATATCATGCTGCCAAAGAGGCTCAGGGGTTTAATGAGAAGAAGGCCTATGAGATAGAGCTAAAACTTTCAGAGGTTGAGATTATCGATAATCTTAATATCTCAAGCGATGAGATAAGAATAGGTGCAAGCGTGAAGTTGCTCGACCTTGATGATAAAGAGGAGTCTGGATATAAGCTAGTTGGAGCTGATGATTCCAACCCTTCAGAGGGTCTTATCTCTGTTGATTCGCCTATAGGCAGAGCTCTTCTTGGTCATAAGAAAGATGACGAGTTGGATATAAAAGTTCCGGCTGGAGTCTTGAGATATAAAGTTATTAATATCTCTCGCTAGATTTTAATTTTTTTAAAATTTAGAATTAATATTAGATTTTTTGAAGACAGTTATAATAATTCCTACCTACAATGAGAGAGAGAATATTATCCCTCTTATAAGTGAATTAAGAGTAAGATATCCTGATTTTGATATTTTAGTTGTAGATGATAACTCTCCCGATATGACTTATCAGATTGTTAGAGAGATATCTAAGGATGATAGCAAGGTAAAACTCCTTTTAAGAGAGAGAAAAGAGGGGCTAGGCAAAGCTCTTGTCTTTGGTTATAGATATAGCTTAAGTAATGGATATCAGAGGTTAATACAGCTTGATGCCGATTTTTCTCATTCACCTGAGTATATAGATTCAATATTAAAGGGTTTAGATTATTGTGGTCTTGTTGTAGCATCTAGAAATATAGTTGGAGGTGGAGTTCAAAATTGGTCTTTATTTAGAATATTTGTGAGTCGTTTAGCCAATCTTTTAACTAGTATTATGCTATCGTTAGGAGTGAGAGATGCAACTTCTGGATTCAGAGGGTTTTCAATAGATTTTATAAGATATTTTTTAAAAGAGAGATCTATATCTAAAGGTTATATTATTCAAGTTGAGACAACTCTCTATGCCAAACGGTACGGTTGTGGTATAAAAGAGGTGCCTTTTATATATAAAGAGAGGGAGAAAGGTGAATCAAAATTAAACTTTAAAGAGGCTTTAGTCTCTGCCTTTACGTTGATAAGGCTTGGTTTTAAAAGATATAATTGAATAATTTTTGTATTAAGAATAGAATTTTTAAGATGAAATATAGATTTATTTTAATATTGTTAGCGCTCTCTATAGGCTGTGCAACTGCGCCTTCAAGGAGATACTCCTCTTATTATAAGGAGATTCAAGAGAGAGGATATATATCTTTAAATGAATTTGCAAAAAAATATGATTTTCAGATAGATTTTGACCCTTTTCTTAAAAAAGTATATTTAAATAAGAGAGATAGTGTTGAATTAATATTTGCATTGGAATCTTCAGTGGCTCTCCTTAATGATCAAATCTTAATCTTAGAAGGCGGTTTAAGATTAGAGAAAGGAGATATCTGTATATCTTCTCAGAGTGCTAGAAAGATTATAAATCAGATTTATTATGATAAGAAGCCTAGAGCTGCTGCGCAGAAAGCTAAGAGAATATCCGATGTTTATAGGGTCCATACTATTGTATTAGATCCTGGTCATGGCGGTAAAGATCCCGGGGCGGTAGGTGCAAGCGGAGTTAAAGAGAAAGACCTCGTTCTAAGCATAGCTAAGATACTTAAATCTAAGCTGGAGTGTGCAGGTTATAAGGTAGAGATGACACGTAGTGATGATCGTTATGTTTCGCTCTGGAACAGAGTTGCATTTGCTAATCGTGAAGGAGCAGATCTATTTTTGTCTATACATGCAAATAGTGCCAGGGCAAAGAGTGCAACCGGATTTGAGGTTTTTTATCTCTCAGGTGCAAGTGATGAAGGAGCAAGGTCGCTTGCTGCAGCTGAAAACTATCCTCTGGGATTTGAAGAGAGCATATCTAAGGATTTAAATGTTCAGGCAACTATTTGGGACTTGCTATATACTGAGAATAGGCAAGATGCTATGAAGTTGGGCAGAAAGATATGTTTAGCTATAGATAGCTTGGTTTCTATTAAAAATAGAGGTTTAAAGAGTGCCAATTTTTATGTCTTAAGAGGTGTGCAGATGCCAGCTGTTTTAGTAGAGGTGGGATTTATCTCTAATAAATATGAAGAATCTAATCTAAAGACTTGGAGATTTAAAAATAAGATAGCAGAGGCATTGGCTAGGGGTGTTGAAACATATGAGAAAGAGTATCTGGTGAGCCATGGTAGATAAAAGAGATTTAGCTATAGCGGTTTTTGATTCTGGGGTAGGTGGACTTACGATTGTAAAAGAGCTTTTAAATGTATTGCCAAAAGAATCGGTTATCTATTTAGGTGATACTGCGCGGGTTCCCTATGGGGCTAAATCCGAGGAGACAGTTACTAGGTTTACGGAAGAGGCTATATCTTTCTTGAAAGACAAAGGCATAAAGGTACTTTTAATTGCCTGTAATACTTCATCCAGCTTAGCATTGCCTAATCTCGATGATAATTATGATTTTGAGATACTTGGTGTAGTTGATGCAGGAGTAGAGGAGGCTGCTAAGGTAAGTAGAATAAAGAGAGTTGGAGTTATAGGTACAGAGGCAACTATAAATAGCGGGGTTTA
>CAYRCW010000066.1:0-1089 GCA_964422895.1 uncultured Planctomycetia bacterium
TTATTGAGGTTAAACTTGAGCCTGAAGTTTTTAAGATATACAAGAACAATAATAAGGTGGATTCCATATCTATTCCAAAAGAGTATAGAATAGATACAGAGATAGATAAGGTAGTCTTCTATCCCACTGGTCTGTTAAGAACTTACTCTGGTGAGAAAATCTTAAATTCAGCTCAAATGGAGATAGCTTTCAATAAAAGAATTAAAATAATATTATTTTACAGTGAGGCAGGGAATGTGTTTATCAAAGAGTAAGGCTTCTTTCACTTTGATGGAGGTTATGGTTTCGGTAGTGTTAATATCTTTGATACTGACACTTGTATCTTCTTTTCTCTGGCTCAATTTTAATATTTCTACTAGAGCTAAAGCGGTCTCTCAGGATTACTATGGAACTAGAAATCTTTTAGAGCTTATTGCTAGCGATGTAAGCTCAGCTTTTAAATTTGAATACGGTAGTTATGATAATATTGTAATAGAGAATGGTAATTCTATATCTTTCTGGTATGTTAAGCCGGATGTACTAACTAAAGAGATTTACTCCAAGCCTGTATTACGTGTAAGTTATTATATAGAAGAGTTAAATGGGAAGAAGTCTCTCTTTAAGAGATTAGAGGATCCTTTTAGTGACTACATCGAAGAGTTTATTGTCTATAATGATATTGATTTTAGATTTTCAGCTAATATTTATGATAATGCTAGTAAAAGCTTAATTGAATTAGAAGATTATTCTAAAAATGAGTTTCCTCAAGCGGTTATAATAAAATCAAATATAGAAGGAGAGTTAATTGAGAAGAGAGTTTTTCTGTTTCAAGACAATCAGATATAAAAAGAGGGGTTCAATATCTGTCCTTGTTCTCTGGGCTGTCAGTATAACAGCTCTTCTATCCGTAGGAATAGGCTATAGGTCTTATACTGAGCTGCGGTCATTACGTTATTTCAAAGATAGATTTAATAGCCGTTATTTAGTTTTATCAGGTCTTATTAAAGGTTGTGATATCCTTAGGGAAGATTATAAGAGTTCACCTGGATATGATAACCCCCTTGAAGTATGGGCAGAGAGTGGTGCTATATTTGAAAATGAGTATGGCAG
>CAYRCW010000066.1:1189-4444 GCA_964422895.1 uncultured Planctomycetia bacterium
TAATATAGCTGATATTTTTCCTGAATTTAGAGAGGGTGCAGTTGAAGAAGAATGGGAAGACGTGAAAAAGTACTTCAAAGTAAGCTCACAATACTTTAAAATGCTTATAGAGGCAGAGACAACCAGAGGTTTGCATCGCTATGCTCAAGCTTTGGTTAAGAGAGATAGCCATAATTTTAGGGTAATCCATTTTTGGGATAATCTTGATGGCAACAACATATAGATAGATGAATATAATTGAGATAGAAGATGATCAGATAAAGTTCTCTAGTGTTGAGTTTAAGGAGAATAAATTTTTTGTCTTAAAACTGGGTATATTTAAAAAACCCCTAGAAGATAAAGAGAAAAAAGATATTGCAAAAGCTTTTGTCCATTCATCTGATAAGATAGTAGTATCTATTCCGCGAAGAAAGGTTTCGATGCATTACCATTCTTTTCCTTCTCAAAGAATTGATGAGCTTCAGAAGATGGCTCATTTCCAAGCCTTAAAGCAGTTTCCCTACAAAGACCTAAGTGTAATCTATGATCTTAGAGTGCTCTTAAAAGAGGACAATGGTTATACGAAAGTCAATCTATCTGTAGTTGCAGAAAACATTTTAAATAAGTATATCGATGATGTCAAAGGGGTTATCTCTCCTGATAGAGTAACTGTTAATAGTGTTGGCGTTGTAGGTTTTTATAGATTATTAAAAAATGAGAAAGAGAAGATACTCATTGAGATAGGAAACAATTATAGCAATCTTTGCATAATATCAGAAGGCGAACTATTTTTTAGCCGTGAGATAAGCAGAGGTTATTATTCAATAAGGGATGACGGCATTAAGCTCTGGTTAGATGAGGTGTTACATTCGCTAGACTCTTTTAATAAAGAAGGTCTAATACCTAAGATAGACTCTGTTGCTATCTTAGGCCCGAAACATCTTAAATCTTTAGAGGATATAAAAGAACGTTTGCCTTTTAGCAGTATTGAATTTATATATCAAGAAGATTTTATAAAGAAAGAAGATAATTTTGAATTTTTCAGTCAAAACAGAAACGAGATTTGCTCTTTGATTAAACTATTAGGTCTCAGTTATTACGATGAGCGTCCTAGCATAGATCTTACCCCACCTCTTTTACTTCAGCAGTCTTTAAAGAAGAATATTTCGTCTGGTAGGAGGAGAGCTGCTATCTATTTTGGAGCGGCTGCCTTAGTATTAATAACTACTTTTGGGGTTTTATATAAAAGAAAAGTGGCCCATGTAAATAATATAAAGAGTTTCTTAAGCAGTATAGAGAGCTCAGCTAATACTTTGAGTGAGAGAAAAGAGATAACAGGTGTTTTTATTAGAAAGTCAGCTCAGAGATTATTCTTAGACATTTTCAGCGAGATAGCAGTTATCTTACCTGATAAGGTGCGCCTGAATAGATTTGAATATAAGAAAGATAGTGAGATTATTATAGAGGGAGTCTCGCCTGATTCTGAATCTGTATATCAATTTTATGAAGAGATTAAAAAAATGAAGAATGTAGAGAGTATAAATTCTTTTAAAACCAGTATATCTTCAGGTACAGAAGTAATCTTCTATTTAAAGATTGTGTTATTATGATATTAAAGAATGTTTCTAAAAAAGATAGGTTACTATATTTAATTTTGGTTTTATCGGTTTTAATTATTTTAAAAACAATAGTAAGTCCTATTCTTCTTAATTGGTCTAGGTTGAATTCAGAATCGTTGAGGTATGAGTCTCAACTGAGTAAAGCTTTAAATCTTATAGCGCATAAAGAGAAGATTAATACTCTCTACAAAGATATTGCTCAACTTGTTTCGGATGATGTTGTT
Source organism: uncultured Planctomycetia bacterium (assembly GCA_964422895.1). Taxonomy (GTDB): domain Bacteria; phylum Omnitrophota; class Gorgyraeia; order Kaelpiales; family Kaelpiaceae; genus Kaelpia. The sequence goes on from CAYRCW010000066.1 coordinate 3,012, forward strand.
GTCTCTGGAGATGAAGAGTCTATAAGAATATCTGTATATAAATTTATAAACAGAATAGCAAGATTATCTAGAGTAAAAGTCAAGAGCCTTGAGCCTTTAGTCTCAACTTATTCTACTGACAATAGAGAGCTTTATTTTAAGATTAAGATAGAGTCTAATCAAATAGAGTTAATTAATTTTCTATACTATTTGGAGAGCCCCTACAATCTCAACTCTGTAGAAGAGGTTAAACTTGTTCCTTACAAATCTAATAGACTTTTAGTGGAGATAAAATTAAAAAGAATATTATTATGATTAGATTTAAAAACGATATGTTCTATTATTCTAAAATAGTTTTAATCGGGTCTTTTTTGGCCCTATTAATAACTCTTTTTTTCTTTAAGCCCAGAGATATAAATGAGTATTATGAAAAAACAGTGGCTTTTAGTAAAAAGGGAGATGTTAAGAAATTAGATCCTCGAAGAAAAATAGAGGATTATAATTTAAAGGTAGCTAAAAGGGGTATCTTTAATTTCATTTCTTACAATGAAGTTAGCAGTAAAACCTTAGAGGAAGAATCTTTGGACAGGTTCTCTTTTAATGGTATAATCGTTCTGGATAAAAAACATCTTGCTATATATGATAATAAAGAGAAGCAGCAGCATTTAGTTAAAGAAGGTGAGTCTTTAAGTGGAATTACAGTTAAAGAGATAAAAGAAGGCTCAGCCATAATAGAGATGAATGATGAAAGAATGGAAATTAGTTTTTAGTCTAATACTCTTATTATTAACCCTCTCACTATCATATGCAGAGGTTGACCTCAAGGTTCCTATGACTCTAGACGTCAAAGGAATGGATATACTCGATGTTATTAAGATAATATCTTTGCGTTCGGGTTTAAGCGTTGCCACATCTCCTGATGTTAGAGGCAAAGTTTCAATATTTTTAAAAGATGTATCTGTTTGGGATGCTTTTGAGATACTTGTTGCTGCTAATGACCTTGCTTATGAGAAGCGCGGTGACCTAATCAATGTAATGACAAATAAAGAGTATGAGTCTAAATACGGTAAACCTTTTTACGATTTAAGAGTATTGAAGAAGTATACTTTAAGAAACTCTAAAGTGGAATCTCTCGGTAAGACTGTCGATGCACTTAAAAGCAATATAGGTAAAGTCGTAATAGATGCATATTCAAATTCAATTGTTGTTCTTGATACTCCAGAGGTAATTTATGAGATAGATAAAATAGTAAGAGGTATGGATATTGCTTTAGAGACTAGAATTATTCAGCTTGATTATGCAAGAGTTGAAGATGTAAAAGAGAATATTGCTGACCTTGTAAGCGAGGGCATAGGTATAATAAAATTTGACCAGACCTCAAATAGAGTTGTAGTAACAGATATACCTAGCAATGTTGAACATGTCGAGAAGGTTCTTAAGGCTTTTGACAAAAG
>CAYRCW010000067.1:0-2542 GCA_964422895.1 uncultured Planctomycetia bacterium
CTGAAGATATTGGTGGTATGGCCTCAGCTGAAGGTATATTGACAGCAAGAGGCGGCATGACGTCTCATGCTGCTGTTGTAGGCCGTGGTATGGGTAAATGCTGCGTTGTAGGTTGTACAGCGATATCTATAAATGAAGAAGAAGAGTATTTTAAAGTAGGCGATATAAAGATAAGTAAGGGTGATATAATTACTCTTAATGGTTCCACAGGAGAGATTATCCAAGGTGCAGTTAAGCTTATTGAGCCTGAGGTTAGTGGTAGCTTTAAGATTCTTATGGGTTGGGCTGATAAGTATAAGACCTTAGGTGTTAGAACAAATGCTGACTCACCTGGTGATGCTAAAGTAGCGCTTGATTTTGGAGCTGAAGGTATAGGCTTATGCCGTACAGAGCATATGTTCTTTGGTGAAGATAGAATTAAAGCAGTCAGGAAGATGATATTAGCAGATGATGAAGCAGCAAGAAGAGAGTCGCTTTCAAAGCTTCTTCCGCTTCAGCAAGGTGACTTTAAAGGTATCTTTGAGGTTATGGATGGCTTGCCTGTTACAATAAGACTCCTTGATCCACCGCTACATGAGTTTTTGCCTCAAGGCGATGAGGATATAGAGAGAGTTGCCGGAGATTTGGGAATCAGCAAGAGTGAGCTTAAGAGCAAAGTTGAACAGCTAAAAGAGTTTAATCCTATGCTTGGACACCGTGGATGTAGATTGGGAATAACATATCCTGAGATCTATAAGATGCAGGCAGAGGCTATATTTAAAGCTCAAGCCGAGGTACAGAAAGCTGGCAAGAATGCTATAGCTGAAGTTATGATACCTCTTGTAGGTCATATAAATGAATTGAGGTCTTTAAAGCAGGATGTAATTGAAGTGGCAGAGAGCGTTCAGAAAGAACTTAACATAGAACTGAAGTATATGATTGGGACTATGATAGAGGTTCCTCGTGCAGCTTTAACAGCGGATGAGATAGCTACTGAGGCTGAGTTTTTCAGTTTTGGAACAAACGATCTTACTCAGATGACATTTGGTTTCTCACGTGATGATATAGCAAAGTTTTTACCTGCATACCTTGAGAACAAAATTTTAAAAGAAGATCCTTTCATGGTCTTAGACCAGGTTGGCGTAGGTCAGTTGGTTAAGATGGGAATAGAGAAGGGTAGATCTATAAAACCAAAATTAAAGATTGGAATCTGTGGAGAGCATGGTGGTGAGCCAGAGTCTGTTGCATTCTGTCATAAGATTGGAATGAACTATGTTAGTTGCTCGCCCTATAGAGTTCCAATAGCAAAACTTGCTGCAGCACAGGCAGCACTTAGCTAAGAGCCTATATGAGTTTTGATGTATTACAAGATTATTTTAGGGAGATAAGAAAGATACCGGTCCTCTCTTTTGATGAGGAGAAGGACTTGATTATAAAAGCACAGAAAGGAAATGAAAAGGCGCGGATTAAACTTATAAGAAGTAATCTGCGTCTTGTTGTTAAGATAACCAGGAAGTATGAGAGGCTTGGTATGTCCTTAGCTGACTTAATTGAAGAGGGCAATATCGGCCTTATGAAGTCATTGAATAGGTTCAATGTCGAATTAGGCTACAGATTCTCAACCTATGCATCTTGGTGGATAAGACAGCATGTCATAAGAGCACTTGCAAATCAATCCAGAGTCGTAAGAATCCCGGTATATATGACGGAGCTTTTATACAAGATGCGTAAGGCTCAGGAGAGGCTTATCCAGAAGTATGGCCGCAGACCTACAGACCAAGAGCTTGCAAAAGCCCTTAAGGTTAAAGTCTCTAAGGTTCATAAGCTTAAAAAAGCTCAGTATAATGCTTCTTCGTTAGATAGGAAAGTAAGCGAAGATGGTGATATCGAATTTATCGATCTTTTGCAAGATGACGAGATAGAGGCAGTAGATGAGCTTGTAAATCTCTTTAAGAAAGAAGAGGTTGAAGCGCTATTGATTCTTATGGACGAACGTTCTAGGAGCATAATAGAGTTAAGGTTTGGACTTAGTAGCGGGCTTCCAAAAACTTTAGCTGAAGTAGCGAGAAGCTTTAATATTACAAGAGAGCGTGTTAGGCAGATTGAGAAAGAGGCGTTAATTAAGATGCGTGAGATTATAACATCAGGAGTGCCTCTAGTAAGAGCAGATATAAAGAAAAAAGAAGAAGAGGTTGAGGGTAGCGATAAGCCTAAAAAGAGTAAGCCAAAAAAGAAAAAGATAACTAAAAAGATAAAACATATTAAGAAAGCTAAAGCTAAGCCCAAAGCTAAAGCCAAGCCCAAAGTTAAAGCTAAAGCCAAGCCTAAAGCTAAAATTAAAATTAAAACTAAAACTAAAACTAAAACTAAAGCTAAAGTTAAAGTTAAGCTTAAGGCGAAGATTAAGTCTAAACCTAAAGCCAAAGCTAAAACCAAAGCCAAAACTAAAATACAGCCTAAGACAAAAAAGATTACCAAGAGTAAGCTGAAGGTCAAGGTTAAGAAGGCAAAGAGTAAAATTAAGAGGAGAAAGTAATGGAGCTAAGTTCTTATATAAGAGAGG
>CAYRCW010000067.1:2642-4444 GCA_964422895.1 uncultured Planctomycetia bacterium
AAAGAGTAAAATTAAGAGGAGAAAGTAATGGAGCTAAGTTCTTATATAAGAGAGGTAGTGGATTTCCCAAAAGAGGGTATAGGGTTTAAAGATATAACTACTTTACTTAAAGATGGGGATGCTTTTTCTCTTTCGATAGATACTCTGTATGAGGCGATTAAAGATTATAATTTTGATAAGATAGTAGCTATTGAGTCTAGAGGTTTTATATTTGGAGCAGCCTTAGCTTACAAGATGGGAATTGGTTTTATCCCAGTTCGCAAGAAAGGAAAACTCCCTGCTGAAACTGTATCATGCACTTATGAGCTTGAATATGGTGAGGATACTTTAGAGATGCATAAAGATGCACTATCTTCTGGCGAGCGTATATTAATAATAGATGATCTTTTAGCTACAGGGGGTACTGCAGCTGCGGTAGCTAAGATGGTTGAAGAGATGGGGGCAGAGATAGCATTAGTTGCATTCCTTATTGAATTAAAGTTCTTGAAAGGAAGAGATAGACTCAAAGAGTACTCTATTTTAAGTCTTATCAAGTATTAATTCTCTATAAATTTCTATATTTTAAACTTTTTAGCGGTGTTAATAATATTTAAATACATACAATGGTAGTAAAATGCTTGACATTATTAACTTTTGTATGTATATTTAAACTATGGATGATATATTAGATTTAAGAGATAGAGTCTTAAAGATGCTGCAGAATAAGTTGGGCGGTTTTTATCTAGCAGGGGGAACCGGGCTATCTCTGTTCTACTACCATCATAGAGAATCTTTTGATTTAGATTTTTTTACTAAAGATTTTTCTAGGATTAAGATAGTTAGATTGATGGAAGAGTTAGGCGATATATTTAAAATGGATCTAGAGTTAAGTAAGGAGAGAGCTCAAAAAGATAGGGCAAAAGTAATGGTCTATCTTTTAAAATTAAATAAGGAGAGCTTTTTAAAGATAGATTTTATAGAGGATAATTTTAGATTGATTAAGGATATAAATATTATAAATAGTATTCCTGTACTATCGTTAGAAGATATATTTTTAAGGAAGATATATACGGTTAGCGGAGTTTTGCAAGAGTTAGATATTATAGGAAGAGCTAGAATAATTGGCGGTAGGCAAAATGCTAAAGATTTTTTCGATCTCTATTTTTTGTCGACAACATTTATGCCTCTATCTAAATTTTTAAGCTTATATTGTGATCAGCTGCAGATAGAGAATATCATAATCTGGTATAGAAGCTACAATAGAATGGATATAAAGCTTGGATTAAAAGATCTTATAACTGATAAATTAATTGATTATAATATAATGGAACGGCATTTTAAATCAGAGATAGATAAGATAGTTAGAGATATTATCTAAGGTGCTATATGGAATTTTGGGATATAAAAATTACAAAACAAGAGTTAAAAAAAGTACTTAAAGATAAGTCGAATCCTAAATTTTCTAGCATGGCTGCGCTTTTACTCTCAAGATCGAATAATCCTAGCATAATATTCAAAGACTATATTGATAAAATAGTCTTTGTCAGTAATTGGCAGAAGATAAAGAGAAAGATGCGGCTTGATAATTGGAATGATCAGAGAATTTTATTTTGGGACCAAATCTATAAAACACTTCTTGAGACTATCGATAAGGATAAAATAAAAAGAGGTACTCAGAGATTAAAGAACACAGATGTAGATATGCAGAGAATATCTGCTGAAATTAAAGATTTTAGAAAGAAAAAAGGTGTAACCCAGGTTAAATTAGCAGAGATGTCAGGTTTGTCGCAGCAGACAATATCATTCTTGGAGAGAGGATATCT
>CAYRCW010000068.1:0-4420 GCA_964422895.1 uncultured Planctomycetia bacterium
TCCTAATATAGATTTTAAAATCTACTTAGAGTCAAAAGCGGAGGTAAGAACATGAGAGGTTTTAGAAGAACTGTACTTATTCTGATTGTTCTAGTATCTATCTTCTGGGTCTATAGACTTGCTTTAACGGCAGAGGCTGAGAATAAACTCTCTTTAAGTGAAAAGATAGACTTACTTATAACAAAACAAGAAGATACGCTGACTAAGCTTGACAGTATACATAGCGAACTTATTAAAATCAAAGTTAGAGTATCAAATATCAAAACAAAAATATACAAGAACTAAGCTTGACAGCATACATGGCGAACTTATTAAAATCAAAGTTAGAGTATCAAAAAAAATATCATATGTCTGATTTTAAGGTGCTTTTTTGCATTATTTTTATAACTGTTATAATTTTTTCAGCAAGATTGACGGAGTCTTCTGCAAGCAATTTGGATATCTTTTTAAATAAAATAAGGACTGTTATTAAAAATCAAGAAAAGATAGAAAGTAAAATAATAGAACTGGAATCTTTATTGAAAGTTGTAAGGCTACGTGTTGAGAAAAGAGTAAGACACTAAATAGGTACTAGGTTTTATAGATGATTATAACAGAGCAGAAAAAATTTGATGAGATAAGTAAGCATCTAAAAAAAGATGAGAAGATATTCATAGTTGGATGCGGAGAGTGTTCTACTGTCTGTAAGACTGGCGGAGAGAAAGAGGTTTTAGGGCTTAAAAATGATTTGGAGAGCTCCGGGTTTATTGTTACTGGTTATGCGGTTCCTCAAGCGCCTTGCATAGCTGCAGAGCTTAAGCGTTCGCTTTCAAAATATAACAAAGAGATAAGAGGATCAGATTCATACCTTCTTTTAAGTTGTGGTTTGGGGGTGCAGTCGTTGATTGAAAATGCAAATATAGACTTAGATGTTCATGTCGGCTGCAATACTCTCTTTGCTGGTACAGTATCTCCTGATGCTAGGACGTTCTTTGAATCTTGTTCTGCTTGCGGAGATTGTATATTGGAATATACTGGAGGCATCTGTCCGTTAACGCAATGTCCTAAAGGGATATTGAATGGTCCTTGCGGCGGCATGGACAATGGTAACTGTGAGCTTGATAGGGATAGGGAATGTGTATGGGTGGCCATATACAAGAGATTAGAAGAGAAAGGGAAGTTAGAATTATTTGAAAGGTTTTATAAGGCCAAAGATTTTTCAAAACATAAAAAACCGATGCGTAGAGTTTTGGAGTAAACAATATGGATAATAAAAAAATAGAGCAGGCTGTAAAAGATATACTAATTGCTGTTGGTGATGATCCCAACAGAGAAGACCTCAAGAAGACTCCTAAGAGAGTAGCGCAGATGTATGAAGAGATTCTCTCTGGCATAAATAAGGATCCTGCTGGAGAATTAGAAGTATTTTTAGAGCATAGCCATGAAGAGATAGTTATAGTTAAAAATATTCCGCTTTATTCTATCTGTGAACATCACTTGCTTCCTTTTGTAGGTAAAGCCCATGTTGCTTATATACCGAAAGGGAGTAGAGTGACAGGATTGAGTAAACTTGTAAGAGTAGTTGATATTCTTGCAAAACGTTTACAAGTGCAGGAAAGATTGACTACTCAAGTAGCGGAAGTAATAATGAAAAAGCTTAAGCCTCAGGGTTGTATGGTGGTGATTGAGGCTGAACATCAATGTATGAGTATGAGGGGAGTTAAGAAGCCTGGGACAACAACGGTAACTTCGGCTGTGCGTGGTGTTTTTAAAGATAACCAGAAGACCCGGTCTGAGGCATTAGACTTGATTCTAAGATGAAAGAATACTCTATATTTCTTCTAGAACCTGATAATTTGCTTAGAGAGGCTTTTTTAAATGTTCTTGAAGACAAAGGGTATCCAGTCTATTCTTTTGCAAACCCTTGGGAGACGCTATCTTTTATAAAAAAAATAAAGTTTCAGATAGCAGTTGTTGATTTTGAATTAGGAGGTTTTAGTAGAGATGAGTTAATAAAAGAGATCAATAGTCTCTATCCTAAAGCATCTATAATAATTTTAGCATCTGAACCAGAGAGAGAGGAGTTACTCTCTCTATTAAGTCATGATATTGCAGCCGTACTCTTAAAGCCGGTAAATATGGCAGAACTTGATGAGGCTTTGAGTAAAGCCATAGCTAAGTTTCACAAAAATAGTGAATCCGAAAGTTTAAAGTTAGAATTAAAGAGAGTAGAAAACGAGAGAGATAATCTTGAGATATCTTTAAAAAATATAGCCTCACGTCTTCCCCTTGCTTTATTGTCACGCTCTATGGTGCATGAGTTTAAAAATATACTTACTACTATAAATATATCGGCTAATTTTGTTAAGAGAAGCATGGCTCTTAACAATGCAAAGATAGAGAAACATTTCTCTCTTATTGAAGAATCTATTAAATCGGCTGATGGTTTATTACTTAAACTCTTAGGTATAAACAAGAGTAGAGAAGAGAGTTTTAACCTTAATAATTGTATCGATAATACAGTTGAGATGTTAGAGCCAGAATTAAATAGATCGGGGATACGAGTAGTTAAAAAATTCGATCAGGATATTCTCGATATTATGCTTGATTCTTCTGCACTTAGGCAGGTTATTATAAATATAATTCTTAATGCTAAAGATGTTATGGCTAGCGGTGGTCAGCTGAGGATAGAATCTCACCTTAAAGAGGATGGCAGCGACTCGGCGATTATAGAGATATCTGATACTGGCCCGGGTATTTCAGAGTCTGAGCTAGATAAATTATTCCTTCTTAATTATACAACAAAAGAAGAGGGCAATGGAGTAGGACTTTATATATCTAAGAAGATAATTGAAGGTATGGGTGGTAGTATTAGCGTGGAATCTTTTTTAGGTAAAGGTAGCAATTTTAAGATAGAAGTGCCACTAGGAGATAAGGTAAAAAATAGTCTAGAGGTAGTCAAATGAAAGCTTCTAAAGGGAAAATATTACTAGTAGATGATGACAGAGGTCTCTTAGACAGCATATCTGATTTTTTAAGCCTTGAAGAGTTTGATGTTGAGACAACCAACGAAGGAGAGAGAGCTCTTGCTATCATTAAGAACAGCGATTTAGACCTTGTTATAACAGATATAAAGATGCCAGGTTTAAGTGGTTTAGAAGTTTTAAAGAAAGCTCGAGAGATAGACTCAGAGTTGCCTATTATGATAATGACAGGGTTTGCTTCTTTAGAGACAGCTATTGAGGCAGTGAGAGATGGCGCCTATGAGTATATGATTAAACCGTTTGATATGGACAAGTTTTTAAATACTGTGAACCGTGCTGTTAAGCAGAGAAAGCTTGCAAAAGAGAATAAGGAATTAGTGGACAATCTTGTTGGCTTAGATCAGCAACTTGAATCTAGACTCAATCAAATATTTGCTTTAGGTGAAGTGACTAAAGTTATTACCAATATATCTGACTTAGATACAATACTTGAAGCTATAGTAAACATATCTTCTGAGATTACAAAAGCAAAGAATGCAGCGGTACTTTTATTAGATGATTCTACATCTGAGATGGTAGTACAGATGTTTAAAGGGTTTGATGATAAAGTCTTAGAGAGATTGCGAATTAAAAGTGGAGAGGGTGTCTTTGGTGCTGTAGCACGAGAGCGGAGACCTTTAAAGAGGGCCGATATTAAGTCGGCGAATATTACTTTGAGCAAGAGAGAGCTCGATATTCTTTATGACAATGATTTTTTATGTCTGCCGATTAATTATAGAGATAGTATTTTTGGAGTGTTAGTATTAAGTGATTTTGTTTCAGAGCATCCAATCAGTGATGATGAGGTACGCATTGTATCTATTTTAAGTCACCAAGCCTCTATAGCAATAAATAATTCATTATTGTATCAAAGACTGCAGAATAAGTATTTAGGCACCCTTGAAGTGCTAGCCTCAGCTTTAGAAGCTAAATGCAGGAATACCAAAGGTCATTCTTATCGCGTAAGTTTCTATGCGAGAGAATTTGCTAAGTTTTTAGGTTTGCCTAAGGAAGAGATTGTTGTGTTAGAGAAAGCTTGCTCTATTCATGATATAGGTAAGATTGTAATACCGGATAGTATTCTTGCAAAGCCAGATAAGTTAACAGCGGTTGAGATGAGCCATATGAAGACACACCCAGATAAAGGGGTGGATATTTTGATACCGCTAGGAATAATGAAGGAGATGATACCTGTAGTCAAGTATCATCACGAAAGATATAATGGCGGGGGTTACCCCGGGGCTCTTAAATCTTCAGAAATACCTTTTGAAGCTCGTCTTGTTGCTATTGTGGATGCTTTTGATGCTATGACATCACTACGTTCTTATCGTAATAAAGCGCTCAATAAAAGCGAAGCATTGAAAGAGATAGAGATGAATTTAAATACTCAATTTGATCCTGAATTAGGATATAAGTTT
>CAYRCW010000069.1:0-4410 GCA_964422895.1 uncultured Planctomycetia bacterium
CCGCCTCTTGCTGTCAATATACCTTCAGCTGAGGCCATACCACCAATATCTTCAGGCGATGTCTCAACACGGACTAATACAGCCTTCTCTCCATTGGAAGCCATCTCTATTGCTTCATCAGATTCAAATACTACTTTACCAACTGCAGCACCAGGAGAAGCTGGAAGACCTTTAGCAATAGACTCTACCTTCTCATTGGGATCTATCATAGGATGTAAGAGCCTGTCTAATTGCTCAGGCATAACTCTCATAATAGCCTCTTTCTCATCTATTAAACCTTCATTTACCATATCTACTGCAACATTTACAGCAGATAGTGCTGTACGCTTACCTGTTCTAGTCTGTAAGAGATAGAGCACGTTATCTTCAATTGTAAATTCAAGGTCCTGCATATCTTTATAATGAATCTCAAGCTTATCAAAGATAGCTGTCAGCTCTTTATACATCGCCGGCATCTCTTTCTCTAGGTCTTTAAGAGGTTCAGGTGTTCTGATACCTGCAACAACATCTTCACCTTGAGCATTTATCAAAAACTCACCATAGTAAACATTTTCACCTGTTGAAGGGTCTCTAGTAAATGCAACACCGGTACCTGATGTATCGCCCATATTACCAAAGACCATAGTCTGGACATTTACAGCGGTACCTAAATTATGCGGAATCTTATTCAATTCACGGTATGTATTTGCACGTTTGTTACCCCAAGACTTAAAGACTGCATTTGCAGCTTCAACTAACTGATCCCAAGCCTCGTCAGGGAAATCTTTACCTGTCTCTTCTCTAACAAGCGCTTTATACTCAGCTACAAGCTCTTTTAAGTCTTCGGCTTTTAAATCTGTATCAAACTCTGCCCCTCTATCTTCTTTCTTCTTATCTAATAATTTCTCAAACTTACTATGCTCAATCTCAAGTACAACATTACCAAACATCTGCACAAATCTTCTGTAAGCATCATATGCAAACCTTGGATTATCGGTCTTTTTTATTAAACCATCTACAGCAGCATCGTTAAGCCCAAGGTTTAATATAGTATCCATCATGCCAGGCATAGATATTCTCGCACCACTTCTAACAGAGACAAGCAGAGGGTTATCTTTATCGCCAAAACCCTTTCCTGTTACCTCTTCTAAGCTCTTTATAGCATCTTTAAGCTCAGCATCTAATCCTTTAGGCCACTCTTGGTGCTCCGTATAATAATTGCAACCCTCTGTTGATATTGTAAAACCTGGCGGGACAGGCACGCCAAGATTAGTCATCTCAGCTAGATTGGCACCTTTTCCACCTAAGAGATTCTTCATAGAAGCATCTCCATCAGATTTACCGGGTGAAAAAGAGTAGATATACTTGCTGCTCAATTTTGAATCTGTTTTTGTATCAGGCTGACTTTGCATCTTTTAATACCTCCATCTCTTTAGGATTTAAAACCCTCTCTGTTAATAACCTATTGATACTAAAGAGAAGCAGTTTCCTGTTCCCCTTTAAATCTTCATCTTCCGTATTAACCAAGACCTCTTGGAAAAATCGGTCTATTATAGCATAAAAACTCTTGCCATACAAAATAGTTGCTTTATCATACTCTCTATTATCTATCTTAGCTACTATCTTATCTTTTGTGCTTAGATAAATATCATAAAGCTCTTGCTCTTCTCTCTCTTTAAGCAGTTCTTTCTTTATCTTTAAAGATTTAAATCCTCTCTTATCTTTTACTATTCTCTCTGTTCTCTCAGCAACTTTAATAGCATTATAGAACTCTTCTCTCTTAGATACGTTTAAAAGCTGACGCAATCTCAAATAGACCTCAGATGGAGAACTAAAGTTAACAGCAAGTACAGCTTCAACTAAATCAGCTGCTATACCTAGATCGCTCATAAGAGCAGAGAATCTCTCTTTTGAGATAGATAAGAACAACTCTTTTACTCTATCATAATCCTCGCTCAAAGAGTCTTTAAGGCGTGTAAAGATAGATGAAAATAGACTCTCAAGTGAGACATCAAGCTGATACTCTATTAATATTCTTACAATAGATTGAATCTGACGCCTTATTGTAAAAGGATCCATACTTCCTGATGGCACTACACCTATTCCCAGTATTCCAACCACATTGTAAAGCTTATCAAGCAACGACAATAGAGCACCTAACTCCGTATTAGGCAGACTATCATCATTACTCCTGGGCCTGTAATGCTCCTCTATTGCAGAGACTACTTCTCTGTTCTCTTTCTGATGTTTAGCATATATTCCGCCCATAACACCCTCAAGAGAAGGAAACTCATAGACCATCTTTGTTAAGAGGTCTACCTTAAAGAGGTCTATTGAACGGATAAGATCAGATTTTTTCTTACTATCAAAACCAAGTATCTTTGAAACACTTTCTGCTGCCAGCTTAAGCCGCTCTCTCTTATCTAACAATGTCCCTAACTTTTCATGCAATACTATCCCGTTTAACTTCTCTATCCTGCTCTCTAATGAACTCTCTAAGTCTTCATTGTAGAAGAGTACTGCATCTCTTAAACGGGCATCTAATACAAACTCATAGTGACGCTTTATAAGACTCTTATCTTTGGGATTTGAATCTAATACAGCTAGAAACTGATTTGCTAGCTTAGAATCAGAATCAACTAAAGCAAAGACTCTCTGGTATTTTGCCATTGAAGCCAATAAGACTACTTTGGGAAGCTTTAGATAGCTCTCACTGAAACTACACCTTATAACAGTGGGGCTCTGAACTAAATTTACTACCTCAGCTAATAGCTCTGCATTAGGATATAACTCTAGTCCTGCCTTTTCAGCCTCTCTATTTAAGAGCTTCTTTATCTTCTCTTCTCGTTCTTTAATAGATAAGACTACGCCTCTTGCCTCTAGCTCTTTAAAGTAATCCCCTTTCGAGTTTACTTTTACTTTTCTTATGCTTGAAGACTCTCTTATAAGAGTAAAATCAGATGAACCTATACCATCAAAATCTTCTCTTACAATAGTTGAACCAAAGATTATAAGAATAGATCTAATAGGGCGGGTAAACTTAAAACCAGAGCTATCCCACTTCATATACCTTGGAATTGAGATATCTGATATTACATCAATTAATATATCAGCTATCACCTGCTCTGTCTTTCGAGATAGCTCTCTCTTTTTTACAAAGATATAACTACCTCTATCTGTCGATTCTATAAATGCATCCTCGATTGAGACTCCTTGAGACTTAACAAATCCATTTAAAGCTTTGGTAGGCTTGCCCTCTTTATCATAAGCTATCTTTTCACTTGGACCTTGAATAGTAACCTCTTTAGATTCACTCTCTTTATTGAGCTCTCCAAAGAGAACCAGACGCGTAGATGTTGCAGCTGCTTCTATATCTTTTTTATCTACCATGACCCCTGCTTTACTAAGAGCAGCTATAAAGTTATCTTTAAACTGCTCTGATATCGACTTTATTAGACAAGAGGGAATCTCTTCAACTCCAAGCTCTATTAAAAAGTCAGATTTTGAGGACATAATTAAGACTCCTGCCTATCAAGGTATAACCTGGCACAGCCTTTGGCTCTCTTTCTAATAGATGCAATATAGTTCTGACGTTCTGTTACAGATAGTGCGCCTCTAGCATCTAAGATATTAAACGAATGGGAGAGTTTCAATACCATCTCATAAGCTGGATAGAGTAGTTCGGCTTTGATAAGCCTGTCAGCCTCTTTTTCAAAGAGAGAGTATATCTTCTTATAGCTCTCTATATCGGCAAGTTTAAAATTATAACTGCAGAGTTCTTTTTCACGCTCACTATGTAAATCCCCATACTTTACACCTTTAGACCAGCTCAGCTCTGATATCTCTAGAGTATCTTGCAAATACATAGCAAGCCTCTCTAGTCCATATGTTATCTCTACTGTTACATCATCTAAATCAAACCCGCCTATCTGTTGGAAATAAGTAAACTGGGTGACCTCAAGACTGTCTAACCAGACCTCCCAACCTAAACCCCAGGCTCCAAGAGTGGGTGACTCCCAGTCATCTTCAACAAACCTAAGATCATGATTATCTAGATTAAAGCCTATTGCTTTTAAGCTCTTTAAATAAAGCTCTTTTACATCCTCTGGTGCTGGTTTAAGTATCACCTGATACTGATAATAAGAACCAGCTCTTAAGGGGTTATCCCCATACCTGCCGTCTGTCGGCCTGCGTGAACCCTGGACATAACCAAACTTCTTAGGATCCTTGCCTAAAGAGCTGAAGAAAGTAGCTGGATGGAATGTACCTGCGCCAACCTCCATATCGTAAGGCTGAATAATAGAACACCCTCTCTTACTCCAGAAAGAGTTGAGCTTGGCTATAATCTCTTCAAAAGTAGGACTATCTTTCTTCATATGTTGTTAAATTTTAACAAAAGAGAGGCTCTTTTAAAATAAAATAATCTTATAA
>CAYRCW010000070.1:0-4321 GCA_964422895.1 uncultured Planctomycetia bacterium
AAATAATAATATGATTGACAAGAAAATGATCTGGGAATATTATGTTGTTGTGAAGTTCATTAATACGAAACATATTCGGAATAAAGGATAATAAAACAATGAAAAAGAATAGATATTCTGTGCTTTCAAAAGATGCTGTATATTTGCTTTCTCGAGCTGAGTTCGAAAAACAGAAAGTTATTACAACTGAATATGCAGTTAAAATTTTTGATGATTATCGAAAAGCAACAGATCTTCTTAGTAATCTTTCTAAAAAAAATCGTCTCATACAAATTAAAAGAGGAAAATATTTAGTAGTACCGTTAAAAGCGCCGAATCAAAGCTGGATGCCGCATGAATTTGTTATTGCTTTCCTTTGGATGGGGGATACTCCTTATTATATCGGTTATAGTTCAATGTATAATTATTGGGGTTTTACGGAACAGATTGCTCAAAAAGTTACGGTATTAAACACAGATAGAAGCCGAAAACGTACTATTGGCAAGATAGCTTATCGGGCAATTAAAATATCGTCTCAAAAAATGTATGGAGTGAAAAAGATCAAAATAGATAATGAACGTATATCTATAAGCGACAAAGAGCGCACCTTGGTTGATTTTATATACAATCCTATTGGTTCATGGAGAAGTGTTCAGGATGTCATCAATGAACAGAAGGAGATGATAGACAAGGATAATCTTATACGGTATCTGATAAAATTTCCTGTTATTGCGGTTCGTAAACGTGCCGGACTTATGCTTGAACGATCAGGTGTTTCTTTAAACAAACTATTGCCATTAAAAGCATCTATTGGTAAAGAAAATTCCTATGCTCCCTTTGATCCATTTACCAAATCAAGGAAGGGCGCTGTTAATAATGACTGGAAGGTTATTTTAAATGGATAAGAATACATTAAAAGATATTATCTATTACCTTGCGAATGAACACGGATTTATTGCATCTGTAATTGAGAAAGATTTTCATTTAACAAGGATATTGAATCATGTTAATGAGCATTTGAGCAAAGATATTGTATTTAAAGGCGGAACACTTTTAAACAAAGTATATTTGAATTATCATAGGCTTAGTGAGGATTTGGACTTTTCGTATCGAGGAGATGCTGATTTGTCAACACGTGGTAAGCGTTCAAGGGCTATTGACTTAATTCGTAAAGCAATGCCGGTATTTTTAGAAAAATTGAAATTAACCAGCGAAAATTATAAAGGTAAAGGATTTAATAATTCTACGCAGTATCTTTTTAATATTCAGTATGATTCAGTATTGATAAACAAAAAAGGAAATATCAAATTTGAAATATCCCTTCGTCAGCCGCCGTTTCTGCAAGCTGTAAATGTTACAGTTAAACATTTTTTCCAAGAACCTTTTTCAGGCAAAGATATTATTAAACAAGGAAAGATATTGTCGTTATCTTTAGATGAGAGCGTGGCTGAGAAGCTTAAAGCTGCTATTTCACGATTGACGCCTGCGATTAGGGATTATTATGACCTAGGACATTTCATTAAGAGCGGGTTTGATTTTGCACATCAAGATTTCTTAAAAATGGTCAATAAGAAATTAAGCCTTGATGGGTATAAAAGAGATTATTCGTATAATCTGGGTTTGTCTGGGCAAGCAATCGAAGAACTAAAAAGAATCAGAGAGAAAGATCTTACTCCTATGATTAGAACTGATGAAAAGTTTGATCTGGATCTGGTTTTAGCTTATTTTAATAAACTATTTGATTAGATGAAAGCGTAATTATTACATGTTAAGTGATGCAGAAATGCTTAAAACACGTGATGTTGATTTTTAAATACCTACACCATTAAAGATCAAGGTAGGAGCAAATATTCCAAGATTATTAAAAGATTTAGGTTTTATTGTTGGATTTAAAGGGAGAGCTTGGAGAGCATCTAGATCTTATTATTGAATTTTTAGTTCCCGAGAAAGGGCACGGATTAAACAATCCTTACCAATTGCCGCAATTTGGCCTCAACGTTTAAGCTTTAAGATTTCCGAATTTACTTATACAAAATACAATAAAAGTTAAAATTGAAGGCGTTGAGATTACACTTCCTTACCCAGTTAACTTTGCTCTGCATAAATTAATCATACTTCAAAGGCGTACCAAAGAAGAGAAAATAATAAAGGATAGAATGCCGCTATAGAGATTCTTAAAGCCTTGATAAGTAAAGGCGAAGCGGCAATTATTGAATGTTTTTTTAATTTAATGATTCCAAAATGGCAGAATAAAGTTATAAAAGGATTAAAGGAGATTCAGGAGAAAGAAATATTAAATTTGTTGGAGCTAAGTATTAAAAAATAATAGATTTTAAAAAAATATATTATTTTCCAACTTTCTAAGGTTTTTATTTGACAAAGAGGCTGGCCTGCGGTATATTTTGTATATATTGTGCAGTTCAGTGCATAATAAAGTAATTTTTTATGCAGTTGATATGAATAAAGAGAATATCAAACAGATTTTAATTGAACAGAGCGAAGAGGTAAAAAGGCTCTTTAGGCAAAAGATTATACCGAGAGGCATGGTCTCTGAAGCTAAAGGTATATTTGCTTCAGACCTAATAAAAGTTATTACAGGTATTAGACGCTGCGGTAAATCTGTTCTATCCCATTACCTATTAAAGGACAGTAGGTATGGCTATGTTAATTTTGATGATGAGAGATTGATATCTGTAAAAGCAGAAGACCTTAATGATTTTTTAGAAGTTTTAATTGAGATAGACCCTGATCTTAAAGATATTCTTTTAGATGAAGTTCAAAATGTTGAAGGTTGGGAGCTTTTTGTCAATCGTCTTAAAAGAAATGGTTATAATTTAATTGTTACTGGAAGTAACTCTAGGTTATTAAGTAAAGAATTGTCAACTCATCTTACTGGCAGGCATTTTACAATCGAGCTCTATCCATTCTCATTTAGAGAGTTTCTTCTCTATAATAACTTCTCTTTTGATAAAAAAGATCTATATATTACTAAGCAGAAGGCAAAGATAAAGAAGATGCTTAAAGAGTACATAGAGAATGGCGGTTTACCGGAAGTTTATAAGGTAGAACCTAAAAAACAGTATCTGCGTGAACTATATGATAGGATTATAACCAGAGATATTATATCAAGATATAATGTTAAGTATGCTAAAGACTTAAAAGAGATTGCGTTGTTTTCAATCTCTAATTTTGCTTCCAAGATAAGCTACAATAAGATCAAGAATATTTTTGAAATGAAAAGCGTACATACGGTTAAAAACTATTTACATTATTTAGAGGAGGCGTATCTTTTATTTCAAGTCAATGCGTTTTCACATAAGCTAAAAGAGCAGATTAAGCTGCCTAAGAAGATATATTGCATAGATACAGGAATAATAAATTCTATAGTTCCAAGGTCTACATTAGATTACGGTAAGCTGTTGGAAAACCTTGTCTTTATAGAGCTTAAAAGGAGAGGAAGTGAGATCTATATTTACTCTAAGCCTAATTGCGAAGTTGATTTTGTAGTTAAAGAAGGTTTAGCGATAAGACAACTGATTCAGGTTAGTTATTCAATTAAAGATGAGAAGACAAAAAGAAGAGAGATTAAGGCTCTTATTGAGGCTTCCAGAGATCTGGATTGTTCTAGGTTAACATTGATTACATGGGATGAAGAAGGGGAGGAAGAGATAGAGTCTAAAAAAATATACTATATCCCAGCTTGGAAATGGCTGCTGGAACAGTAAGAGATAAATTGGTATAATATATGTGGTTATGGAATTCTTAATAAAGCTCTCTGGAGTATTCTTCGGGGTTTTATCCCGAATGCTGGTTCCCTATATCCGTAAATTAAAACAGAAAAAGATAGCTAAGTTTAACAACCATTATTTAAGAATAGCGTTCTGCTCTTTTACTTTAAGTATAATAGTAACACTTCTTATATTTCCTCAGTTCTCATCTCATGGTAGTATTATCGATCTTGAATCCGGGTTTAAGCTCTTCTGTATTGCTTTTGGGTTTGGTTTCGGTTTTAACTCCCTGATCTCAGAGCTCTCTGAGTGGGGCGATAAAAATAAGTGACCTTAGATGCCTAAAGAGAAGCCTCTCTATAAAATAGATAAAGATAATAATCTTTCTTTTAAATACCCCAAAGATAAAGAATATAAAAGTATTAAAGGCAGGTTCTTAATTGATGAATCCAATAGATTGGTCTATGAGTTAGATAAAAAAGATAATTGGTCTATTATAGAACAGCTAGGCAAGAAGATTATTTTAGAGGGTGAGTGGAAGTTAAACAAAGATCATGACCTTGTTCTTTATTTAAGAAAAGAGAGGGATAAGAGAAGAAAGAGCTTAAAGCTTA
>CAYRCW010000071.1:0-4221 GCA_964422895.1 uncultured Planctomycetia bacterium
AGATAAGGATTGCAAGCTGGATCCGGTGAACGAAACTCAATACGCATGGCCTTCTCTTCCCCTGGTTTATACATCGGAACCCGAACTAAAGAAGAACGGTTGCGATGAGCCCAGCAAATATAGACAGGGGCCTCGTAACCCGGGACAAGTCTTTTATAAGAATTGACCCATTGATTACAGATAAGAGTAATCTCTTTGGCATGCTTTAAGACGCCTGCTATATAGCCTTTGGCTTCTTTTGAAAGATTGTTTTCATCTTCTTTGTCAAAGAAAATATTTCTATCTTCTTTAAACAAGGACTGGTGCACATGCATACCAGAGCCATTTACACCATAGATAGGTTTAGGCATAAAAGTAGCATAGAAACCATGCTTTTGGGCAATCTCTTTTACAACCATGCGGTATATCATAACAATATCAGCCATAGCTAAGGCATCTTTATAACGCAAATCTATCTCATGCTGAGAAGGCGCTACTTCATGATGGCAATACTCTACATGGATGCCCATCTCTTCAAGAGTAAGCATAACCTCACGCCTTACCTCATTACCGGCATCTAAAGTTGTAATGTCAAAATAGCCCCCTTCATCTAGAATCTCTGTACCTTTTTCATCTTTAAATATAAAAAACTCCAATTCAGGTCCTACATTAAAGAGATAGCCTAGATCCTGAACTTTATTTAAGATCTTTTTTAAGACATATCTTGGATCTCCCTGGTAAGGAGTTCTGTCTGGATTTAATATATCACATAACATCCCAGCAACTGCTTTCTCTTTGGGCCTATAGGGCAATATTGCAAAAGTAGAGGGATCGGGCAAAGCAATCATATCAGATTCATCTATACGGGCAAAACCTTTAATAGCTGAACCATCAAAACCCATACCGTCTTCAAGGGCATCGGAAAGCTCTTCACGTGTTATAGTAAGACCCTTCATCTGACCAGTTATATCAGAGAACCATAAACGTATAAACTTAACATCTTTCTCTCTAACTAGCCTTAAAACCTCTGATTTATTCAGTCTTTTACCTGGCATATATTAACCTCCTTTTGCTCCAGTAATTCTAAACCAAATAGATTTATTAAGCAAGCTGATTTAAGACAATAAAAAAGTCAGAGGTTTTTAAACGGCCTCTGACTTAATTATAATTCAACAATTCTTATTTTAGGAAATCTTTTTTCCAGACCTTATTCAATTTAGAGACTTCTAAATTTAACAACCTCTTACCGCTCTTTGATATCCTAACCCTTGTTCCTCCTGTACGTCCTATCACTTTAGAAGGAACTCCTATTCTTTTTGCCTCAGATAAAACCTTCTCCGCATCCTTAGGCTTACAAGAGAGAACTACCCTAGATTGAGTCTCTGAGAACAAGAGCAGATCGTCTCTTAAGGTAGAGTTAATCTCAATATCAGCACCTACTTTTTTACTGCCTGAAATACAAGACTCTGCTATAGCAACAGCCAGGCCTCCCTCAGAACAGTCATGTGCTGAGATTAAGATTTTTTTCTCTATCAACAACAAGACTGTTTCTTGAAGCTTCTTCTCTAAATCAAGATTAATAGACGGAACTTTGCCTATCTTTTTATTGTAGATAGTTTTCAGATATTCACTGCCGCCTAACTCATTTTTAGTATTACCTAAAAGAATAATCACATCATTTGATGACTTAAAGTTCTGCGTCATCGGCTTCACACCCTTGCCGATAACTCCAACCATACCTATTAAGAGCGAAGGATCTATCGAACCTTTAGGATTTTCGTTATTGAAACTTACATTGCCGCTAACAACAGGGATGCCAAACTCTTTTGCTGCCTTACTCATACCGATAACAGACTGCCTAAACTGCCAGTAGACACCTTCATTGTAAGGGCTACCGTAATTTAAACCATCTGTTATTCCTAAAGGCCGGGCACCGCTAACAGCAAGATTACGTGCTGCTTCAGCTACTGCAATCTGGCCGCCCTTATTAGGATCAAGCAAGGTATAGGTTGAATTGCCATCCACAGTTACGGCTATCTTTTTACTAGTCCCTTTAACAGAGAGCACTGCAGCATCCGAACCAGGACCAACATTAATATATTTAGCAGATGTCTTAGATGTCTTATACAGCGACTCTTTACTTCTGATTGTTGGAGCATTAAGAAGTTTTAATAATGTATCACCCAAACTCTTAGGCTGCTTAATCTTATCCAAATTAAGCTTTGAAATTTTATCCATATAAGCAGGCTTCTTAAATTTTCTGGTATAGACAGGAGCTTCAACAAGTGCAGCAGGAGCAACTTCAGCTACAACTTTGTCTCCCTCCTTAACCCGCAATATCTTCTCTTTTATTACCTTGCCGATAAGATCACAGGGCACACCCCATCTTTTTAAAACAGCCTCTACTTTTGATAGATTCTTTGGTTTTATAATCGCAAGCATCCTCTCTTGAGATTCAGAGAGCATAACCTCATAAGCTGTCATCTTCTTTTCACTTCTTGGTACAGAGAGCAAGTCTATCTCCATACCCATAGAAGCCTTATAGGCTGTTTCAGAGGTAGAGCAGGTCAATCCAGCTGCACCCATATCCTGCATACCTATTATAAGATTCTTACTTATGAGCTCAAGACAGGCTTCACGTAAGATCTTACCCATCTTAGGATCTCCAATAGCAACTGCACTGCTCTTTTTTGCTGCATCTTCAGTAAGCCCGCTAGAAGCCATAGCTGCACCTTCAACTCCATCACGGCCTGTAGCGCGGCCGATAATAAGAACGAGAGAGCCTACACCTTTAGCCTTAGCTGTAACAATATCTTTATGTTTAACAACTCCCACTGTAAAAGCATTTACAAGCGGGTTGCCCTCATAAGACTCATCGAAATATATCTCACCGCCTACAACAGGTATATCTACTTTATTAGCGTAATTAACAAAGCCTTTAGCAATATTTTTAAGCAGATATTTTGTACGCGGCTTATTTAAATTGCCCAATCTTAAAGAACCTAAGAGAGCAATTGGCCTAGCTCCCATAGTAAAGACATCTCTTAAGCACCCTCCTCCTCCTGTTGCTGCAGCCTCATAAGGCTCAATTGCAGAAGGATGGTTATGAGACTCAATCTTTATAGCTATGCCTATTTTATCACCCATATCAACGACTCCGGAATTTTCACCCGGACCCTGAAGAACATTTTTCCCTTTAGTAGGCATAAACTTAAATACTTTTTTAGAATTCTTATATGAACAATGCTCACTCCACATAGCAGAGAACATTCCTAACTCCGTATAGTTAGGCTCCCTTTTCATAACCTTTTTTATCATCTTATACTCTTCATAGCTAAGCCCCATCTCTTCGACAATATCAATTTTCATTTCATTCTCCCTTAATATTGATTAATTATCGGTTAATTAAACAAGTCCCTGAGCCATCATCGCACGGGCAACCTTCAAAAATCCTGCAATGTTAGCACCGTTAACAAGATTCCCAGGCGTACCATACTCTTCAGCTGCTGTTCTTACCGACTCATGTATACCTACCATTATTTGATGTAATTTTTTATCTACATCTTCAAAGGTCCAGCTTAATCTCTGAGAGTTCTGCGCCATCTCTAAACCCGATGTTGCAACCCCGCCTGCATTGACCGCTTTTCCAGGACCAAAAGATATATTGTTCTTTAAAAACAGTTCAACAGCTTCAGGAGTAGAAGGCATGTTTGCACCCTCTGCAACTGCAATACAACCATTCTTTATAAGCGCCTCAGCACCCCTCTTATCAAGCTCATTCTGTGTTGCAGAAGGAAGTGCTACATCACACTTAATATCCCAGATACCGCTGCAACCTTCATGATACTGGGCCGACTTATGCTCATTAACATACTCTTTGATTCTCTTACGCTCAACCTCTTTAAGCTGTTTTACAGTATCTAATTTAATACCATCTTTATCATAGATAAACCCATTAGAATCAGATAATGCTACCACTTTAGCTCCCAGTTCTTGAGCTTTCTCAGCTGCATAGATAGCAACATTGCCAGATCCTGATATAACAACAGTCTTACTCTCAAAAGACGTACCCTTATCTTTTAACATCTCTTGACAAAAATAGACAGCCCCATAACCCGTTGCTTCAGTTCTGGCCAAAGAGCCGCCAAAATCGAGACCCTTACCTGTTAAAACACCACTAAAAATCTTAGTAAGCTTCTTCCATTGCCCAAACATATATCCTATCTCTCTGCCTCCGACACC
>CAYRCW010000072.1:0-1995 GCA_964422895.1 uncultured Planctomycetia bacterium
ATTGCAATCGGGGTGGGGAGATTCGAACTCCCGACCTCCTGGTCCCAAACCAGGCACTCTAAACCAAGCTGAGCCACACCCCGATATTAGGGTTCTATTTTTATACCAGATAATAAAGATTATTTCAAGCAACATAACTTCATATATATTTTATATTTTGAAGAAAGAAAATAAAGGTATATAATAATTAAAATTGCATCACTAAAATGAGAGTTAAATTAAGTCTTAAATTTGGAATATTTTTTGCTATCTTTATACTTGAAATAGCAATTATTACAACCAGCTATATATACGTCGCTAAAAATCATGAATACTATATCAAAGAGCTTAAAAATGATATCGAGATTCTAGATTTAGCAAGAAATTTAGAGCATTCTTTTGCACAACTAATAATACCTACTGAAAATCTTGATCAAAAAAAATTCTTGTTCCAAAAAATAAGTATCGATATAGAGCATCTTCTCAATAAAACATACACCCTTGAACTAGATAAAATCGAAGGAAGGCGACTCCTGAATTATGTAACAACAGAATATGCTCAAGCTAAGAAGATTGCCTTTGAAGCATTTGATACAAAATTAGATAGGCCCTATTCTGAAACTATAGTTCTACTTAAAAAATTAGATCTTAAAGCATCTAACGCCTTAATGATATCTGAAAAATTCCATCAGTTTGTCTATGAAGAAATATCCATAATGCGCTCGGGGCAAGAGAGAACTAAATATATCTTATATGCAATAGCTCTGGTAGGTCTATTTACAAATATAATCTTAATATTGTTTAGTATCATATATTTCAGAAATAAGATAACGATACCGCTCTCTCAATTAAGAGATAATGCTCTAGAGGTTGGCAAAGGTATTTTTAATAAAAAAATATCTATAGACTCAGAAGATGAGATTGGTGACTTGGCAAATGCTTTTAACAATATGATAGATGATTTAAAAGAAGCTCAAAACCAGCTTATTCAAGCAGAAAAGATGGCATCTCTAGGTCAACTATCTGCCGGGGTTGCCCATGAGATTAAAAATCCTCTTACAATAATTGTTCAAGGAGTAGACTATCTTAAAAACTCTACTGAAGATCCAAAATTAGTAGATGCAGCTGAAAGAATAAAAAAAGCAGCCCTACGAGCAGATAATATAATTATAGATCTTTTAGACTATTCTCAGCCAGCATTTCCGAAATTCAAAAAGTCAGACATCATACATCTTATAGAAGAGACTCTATCCCTAACTAAATATCAGTTAAATATAAAAAATATACGGATAAATACAAAATTTGCTTCTGATATACCCAAAGTAAATATAGATGAGCACCTAATAAAGCAAGTCTTTCTAAATATAGTAATAAATGCTATAGATGCTACGGAAGAAGGGGGGAGCTTAAATATTTCTGTCGATAAAAACATTGAGGATAAAAGTAATTTTATTGAAATAATATTTCATGACAATGGCTGCGGAATATCGGTCGAGAATCTTAGAAAAATATTCGACCCATTTTTCACAACTAAGAAGACTAGAAAATCAACAGGGCTAGGTCTTTCAGTAACAAGA
This sequence comes from uncultured Planctomycetia bacterium, assembly GCA_964422895.1. Taxonomy (GTDB): domain Bacteria; phylum Omnitrophota; class Gorgyraeia; order Kaelpiales; family Kaelpiaceae; genus Kaelpia. The sequence continues at coordinate 1,557 of CAYRCW010000072.1, forward strand.
GGAATAATAAGAAGACATCACGGTAAAATACATATAAATAGTACTCTTGGAGAAGGCACAGAAGTGAAAATTAAACTACCGGTTTAAAAGGAGAGAATAAAATGAGTAAAAAAGTTCTTTTAATTGACGATGAAGAAGATTTTTGTCACTTTGTAAAATTAAACTTAGAAGACACCGGAAAATTTGAAGTCTCAATGGCAACTAATGGTGCCGAAGGAATAGAGATAGCAAAAGAAAATAAACCGGATATCATAATGTTAGATCTCTTAATGCCTGTAATGGATGGATCAGAGGTTGCAGAACATCTCCTAGAAGATGAGCGTACAAAGAATATTCCTATTGTATTTGTAACTGCTCTTACACGAAAAAAAGAAGTCGATTCTCACTCTGGAACTATAGGAGGACGGACATTTCTTGCTAAACCAGTAACTCCAAAAGA
>CAYRCW010000072.1:2095-4007 GCA_964422895.1 uncultured Planctomycetia bacterium
TATTAATACAATTGGATGAAAATAATTCTTGTTCTTTTTTTTATATTACTCTATGGAGCTTTGCTCTTAAGCCCAACTGTAGATATATCTTTTGATAGTCCAAGATATATAACGATAGCTAAGTCTATAGCATCCGGAAATGGTTATAGATTGATGTCTGAGATAGATAATAATCCTGTTTTCTACAATAACTACATCTTCCCCTATATTTTAGCTCCTTTAATAAAATTATTCGGACTAAACCCCTATCCATTAAAGATGTTCATGCTTATTATAAGCCTCTTATCTATATTCTTATTTTTCGATTTAAACTTAGAAACTTTTAGCAAAAAGGAATCATTCCTACTTTCAACATCCTTAATAGCTACGCCTCTATTTATTAAGTTTAGCGACAAACTGCTTACAGAGCCCCCTTTTATGCTTCTTTTGCTGCTATCTCTATGGTGCCTTAGCAAATATTTACAAAAAAATAAAAAAAGATATCTAAGTTTCTTTTTAATTGCAGCATATTCTCTAATATTCACTCGTACAGTAGGCATAATCGCATTGCCGCTTCTCTTTATATACAGTTACTTTAAAAAAAATAAGAAACTTTTTATAACTACAATAGTATTAACCGCGATAACTATATTAACTATACATATAATCCAATCAAAAACAGTACCAAAAGACCATCTTTATCATATAAGATACCTCTTATATAAAGATGCTTTTACACCCCAAGAAGGATACATAGATACTCCAGCTTTAGCAGAAAGAATCATAGCTAATCTCCGATTTTATTTTATAAATATCCCCAAAGATATATTCAATCTTCCCTCTAAGAACGTCTATCTCTATGCAATACTCTTTTGGAGTCTACTATTTTTAGGAATATCTAAGATAAAGGGTAGCCTTTATAAAAAAAAGGCCTTGATCTTCTTTATCTCCTACCTATCTTTCTTTACTATCTGGCCCTGGCAAAGCACCAGATTTATATATCCTATTATATTCATAATAATTGTTTATTTATATGCAGGACTTAAATATTCAATTACAAAATTTCCAATAAATATAAAACAGATAATTTATCTTACTATTATATCTTTTATTATCTATTCTGGAGTAAAGGAACTTTCACTTAAGATGACTGTGGATAGAGTACACCCTGCAGAGCTCGACGAAATAGTTCAGCTTAGCAGTTGGATGAAAAATAACCTACCTAAAGAATCTATAGTGCTATCTAATAATACTGCCTTAATATATATGCTATCATCAAAAAAAGGCACCTATATTCCCTACAGCTATGATATAGAAAAAATAACCTCACATATGAAGAAAAAGAGGGTCACCCATATACTGGCTGATAGAATCAACTGCGAAATGGCAAGATACATCTACCCTTGGATAAATAAAAACAAGACAAGATTAAAAATAATTAAGATTAACGGCGGAACAGTTCTCTTTGAATTAGATTAACGCTTGGAGTACTGAGGTGCACGTCTTGCTTTTCTAAGACCGTACTTCTTCCTCTCCACCATTCTAGGATCACGTGTCAAAAGCTTCTTATCTCTCAATAACGCTCTATATTCTTCATCGTAGAGAACAAGAGCTCGAGCAACTCCTAAACTAACAGCTCCGGCCTGCCCAGTAAGACCGCCCCCCTCTACCTTTGCTTTAATATCAAACTTCTTGAGCTCTCCAACAGCTTCTAAGGGTGCTGTTATTTGCTGTCTATATAATAATCTTGGAAAATAATCACTTAAATCTTTTCCATTTATAACAATCTTTCCACTACCATCTTTTAGATGAACTCTTGCCACAGAAGTCTTTCTCTTGCCAGTTGCAAGAACTTTTGTCTTTTGAGTTTCTACATTTGCCATACTAATCTACCTCCAAAGGTATAGGATTCTGAGCTCTATGAGGATGCTCA
>CAYRCW010000073.1:0-3972 GCA_964422895.1 uncultured Planctomycetia bacterium
ATCACGTCTCCGTAAGGGGGTGGGGGTTCAAGTCCCCCCTCTGGCAAAATAAAAACCAGATTTAATATCTGGTCTATTTTTTAACTCCCCCACCGATGGCCAAGCCCTTGACTTATTTATCTCACATAATAAATACTTTGTCAAATTTGTAAAAAACTTTTTATTTGGTAAATAACAAATAATTTAATTAATTAAAGGAAGGAAGTTAGAATCTGGTTATCAAAATATGAGAACCAAATAATACAAGAATAGAACCAGCAATTATTTCTATTATTCTCATGCGCTTCTTGACCCTGCTAAACAGATTGAGAAACCATGAAAGTGATAAAGCAGAGATCAAAAAAGGTATAGATAAGCCTAAAGAAAAGAAGAGTAGTAACAAAAATCCTCTCCATAGATTTGCCTCTATGCTTGCAACTGTGAGAATAGCAGCAAGATAAGGAGTAGCACAGGCAGTAAAACTAAGCGCAAAAAACACCCCGACAAATATTACTCCAATGATACCAGTTGGTTTTTTTTGTGGTGAAATATTAAACTTGGGCAAAAACTTTAATTTATTATGAAGAAGAATATATAATCCTAATAGAATTATTACTACCCCGCCTACTCTCTGAATAGGCAGCTTTAATCTAAATATAAACTCGCCTAATAAAGAAGCACCGAGACCTAAAGATATAAATATACAAGAGAATCCTAGCAGAAAAAAAGATGTATATAGAACCATCCTTTTACGTAAATATGCCGGGCCTTCTTTCATATCATTAAAAGATACACCACTTATAAAAGAGAGAAAAGATGGTACGAGAGGTAGAATGCAAGGTGAGAAAAAATAAAATATCCCGCCTAGAAAAGCCATGATAAATGATATATCACTCATTTGCTAATCTTTGCAATAAGTCGTGAATCTCTGGATTGTTCCAATCTATAGCTCCGGGAATCTTCCCCACAACTTGAAAATCTTTATCAATAATAAACGAAGTGGGTAGAGCAAAGATACCGTACTTAAGAGCTGAAAGTCCATAATTATCCCAGTAAATTGGAAATTTTATATCTCTTCTTTGTAAATAACGCTCAATGACACTCTTATTATCATCTAAAAATACTGGTAGAAATTCTACATTTAATCCATCTAAAGACGGCATAAATCTCTTTAAGAAATCTACTTCGGTATCACAAGCACTACAACTTGTAGTACGGAAATTAACCACTATAACCTTGCCCTTAAAATCTGAAAGATTATAATTTGAGTTATTTATATCTTGAAAACTAAAGTCTTTAGCTGCAATCCTTTTAATCTGAGAAGTTGTATCAGTTGCAGCATTTAAAGAAGAACTTTCCGGCCTATTTATATAGAGAAAATAGATTGCTCCTATCAATAAAAGCACAACTATAGATATAATTTTTTTCTTCATCTTCAAATTTGGCCCATAATTACTCTGACTTTATATTCATTGCCGCTGATCGAAGGTTTTATAACATTAGAATCTTGTTTTATATCGTCAAGGTACAGCTCTTTTACTCCAGAAGATACTCTATCCGGATTACTAACTTCTATATTATAGACTGAACCTCTAAAGACTCTTTTTGCTTTAAATCCACTCCAACTAGAAGGAATGCAGGGATCTATCAAGAGTCCATTAAGCTCTGCTCTAATTCCAAGAATCCAGTCTGTGCTTGCGTGGAAATACCAAGCACCACTCCCAGAATACCAAGTCCAACCTCCACGTCCATAATTCTCTGAATCCGGACCATCTACATTTCCTGGAGTAACATAAGGTTCGACAAAATATAGTTCGGGATCCATACCTCTCTTTGCTGGGGAAAATCTAGAATATACATCATAAGCCATATCTCCATTTTTAAGAACACACTCTGCAATAATTGCCCAGCAAGCTGCATGAGTATATACGCCACCATTCTCTCTAACACCAGGAGCATATCGAGAGAGATAGCCTATCATAGGGTCTGGCTTCTTATAGGCAGGATGGAAAAGTATCGGGCCATAATCGTGAAGCAGATGCTCCTCTACACTTTTCATCGCCCTCTTCTTTCTCTCTTCATCAGTTGAGTCATGCATAACAGCCCAGGTCTGAGCGTTTAAGAATATCTTACCTTCCTCGCAACTATTGCTACCCATAACCTCGCCACTATCCTTAGTAGCTCTTATGAACCATTCTCCATCCCAACCATGTTCATTTATTGCCTGCTTTAAATCTTGAGCTCTATTTAAATAGTTTTCTGCTCTAATTTCGTCAGATCTCTCTTGGCATAAAGAGGCAAACTCTCTTAGTACTTTATATAAGAAATGACCTAACCAGATGCTCTCTCCTTTCCACTTTAATCCTACCGAACTCATCCCATCATTCCAATCACCTTCCCCTATTAAAGGTAATCCTCTATCTGAAAAACGTGATAATACTAAATCTATTGCCCTTATACAGTGCTGATATAAAGTCTCTTCTTTATCATCATCTACATAGGGTTGACTCTGATCTAAGATGGCTAAATCTCCAGTCTCTTTAATATAAAAGAATGTAATATAAGCCATCCAAAGTAAATCATCTGTCATAGCTGTTTTAGCACCCACCTCAAGTAGAGGATGCCACCAATGATAGACGGCGCCATCTTTAAACTGGTGTTTGGCATGAAGTAATATCTGTTTTTTAGTAAGCTCCGGTTTCAAGGGCAAAAATGCTAAAGAGTCCTGTAGTTGATCTCTAAAACCATACCCTCCACTACACTGATAGTAAGCAGTCCTAGCCCAAATACGTGCAGCAATAGCTTGATAACGAAGCCAATAGTTCGTTAAAACATCGAATGATTTATCTGGAGTCTCTACTTGAAAGGGAATTAAAAACTCTTCCCAAAAATCAACAGTCCTCTTGAACTCTTCTTCAACATTATCTAGATCAGAATACTTCTCTATTAGAGCTCTTGTTTCGCTTTCCTCTTTATTAAAACCCGTAAGAAAGACTACCTCTCGCTCTCCATTAGAATCAAGCTCTAAATCAATCTTCAAACTAGCAATCGAATCATTCCACTTGCCAACTTTATTAGAAAGCTCTCCTTCTTCTACGCTTTTAGGGTTAGCAAAAGACCTATAACGTCCAAAGAAATTTCGCTTATCACCTTCATAGCCTGAGGGTTTCACATTAACACTATGAAAACCATCTCCTGTAAACTCTCTTAAGCCTGTAGATATAAAAGAAGGTACCGGTATCTTTCTCTTTGTTGCAAAGATACTATTTAGACTTTCATCATAAGAAGTTTCAATAAAAGTTTTCTGAAATTCTCTGTGAGTCTCTGTACCATTACCAAGGCACCACTCTAAATAACTAAAGATACTCAAATTCCTTGGCCTACCAGAGATATTCTTTATCTTCACCTTCCAAATCTCAACTGGAGAATCCTGAGGAACGAACATAGTAATAGCGCTCTCTATTCCCTTGTATTCAGTATGGTAAGTAATATATCCAATCCCATAACGAACTTCAAATTTATCAAACTCTACCTGGCAAGGCTTGTAAAACAATGACCAAAAATCATTAGACTCATTGTCTCTTATATATAGGAATTTACCCCACTCATCTCTAACTAAATCCTGAACCCAAGTTGTAAGACGTGAGACCTGAGAATTGCCCCACCAGCTAAAACCGCATCCAGTCTGTGAAAATACAGCCCCGTATTCAGGGTTTGTTATCACATTCATCCAAGGCATAGGAGTCTTAGGAGATTTTAATATGTATTCTCGGCCATCATTTGCAAAAAAACCATATTTATTCTCTAATATTTTCTCACCTTGATAATAATTTTCAATCTCATCTAAAGCTGGAGACTTTAGGCAGTCCATTAATCCTCCTCATAGTTTAAGATATTTATAATATGTTTTTAGAACGGCCCTAACGGGATTTGAACCCGTGTCGCCGGAATGAGAGTCCGATATCCTAGACCGAGCTAGACGATAGGGCCTTT
>CAYRCW010000074.1:0-3971 GCA_964422895.1 uncultured Planctomycetia bacterium
CATCGTGCTTTAGGTGATAAATTAAAAACATGTTTTATTGATTCAGGTCTTATGCGTCAAGGAGAGCCGAAATATATTGTTGATCTTTTTAATAATATGGGAGTTAAAGTAAATTTGATAGATGCAAGGGAAGATTTTTTTAATGCATTATCGGGATTAGAAGACCCCGAAGAGAAGCGTGAAGCTATTACTCAGACCTTCTATAAGACTGTTTTCGGTAAGATAGTCAAAGAGGGTGGGGCAAAGTTCTTGCTTCATGGAACAAACTATACTGATGTTGAAGAGACAATAGCTGGAGTTAAAAGGCAACACAATATTCTTGAACAGTTAGGTATAGATCCTGAGAAGGTTTTTGGTTATAAGGTGTTAGAACCATTAGTGTCTCTTAGAAAAGAAGCTGTAAGAGAGGTGGGTAGAGAATTAGGATTACCGCAGGAAATATATGCTAGGCCTCCATTTCCAGGCCCTGCTCTTGCAACACGTGTAATAGGTGAAGTAACACCTGAACGTGTTGATATAATTAGAACTGCTACAGTTATAGTTGAAGAAGAACTAAAAGATTCAGGAGCATTTCAGTATCTTGCAATCTTGCATAAAGATAGAGTTACCGGGATGAGGGATGGAAAGCGAGACTTTGGACTTCAGATTGAAGTTAGATGTTGGGATAGTCGTGATGCTACAACTGGTACTCCTACTAATATTTCTTTCGATATTTTAAAGAGATTGGGAGATAGAATTTCAAATGAGGTTCCAGGAGTTGTAAGTGTTACCTATAATATAGCTTCTAAACCACCTTCAACGATAGAGGCTATTTGATTAACTTCTGTTGCTAGTGGAAGATAATTGTAGAGAAGTAAAGCCCAAATCCTATAAGTGTGATTCCGCAGATAGATACAATTATCTTGTATGCTCTATCTGTTATAAACCTTTTCCCCTTACTTATTGTTAAAGATACTATGCTATACCATATAAGATCAGCAAGTATGTGGCCTATAAAAAACAGACCTATAGCTAAGGCACCCAATCTACTTGCCCCTAAGACCAAACCCAATCCTATAGTTAACCACCATATGCTCCAATAAGGATTGGCGATACTCATAGTTATTCCCAGTAATATTAGGTTATTCTCTTTCTCTTCTTCCTTTTGCTCTGTTTTTAGAGAGATATTTTTGATAGATTTCAACATATTTATTCCAAAGATAAATAGTATTGTTATTCCTGCGATAGATATAATCTTTATTATGTAAGGTTTGTTTATAAAATTCGAAAGTCCAAATACTATTATTATAACCATAATAATCTCTAGTATTGCATGACCTATAATTATGGTTGGGCCTGCTTTGGAGCCATGGCGGATACTCTTTGCTATAACTGTTGTAAGAAGAGGTCCTGGGGCAAGAGCTCCCGATAAAGCTATAACGAAAGATACGATAAATATAGATAGATAATTCATTATTAGATTTTACTAGTTAAAGTTTTATTTATCAAATCTAAGTTAGTATTATAATTGTTGCTAACTTAATAGCTTTGGATTAAACTGTAACAAAGTGAGCTTAAAATGAAGAAACTATTCTACTTATTCTTGGTTTTATTTATGCTTGAAGGGTGTGCTGCATATAAATCTATCCATTATGGTCAGGATTATTCACCGCCTACAGATGTTAATAATGTTGAGGTACTCTCTTTTAGTCCTGAAGATCATTATATTGAGCTAGGCGAGGTTACTTTATTCGGAGTGACACCAACAAATAAGGAGCATATGTTAAAACGCCTCAAGGATATGGTTGCTGAGATGGGAGGAGATGCAGTTATTATCGAGGAGTCTAAGACTCCTATTTATATGCCGAAGCCTATTCAGGGCTTAGTTATAAAATGGCAAGAAGAAGAGGTTTTAGAACTTAAAGATGTGGAGAGTGAAGTAGTTGACTTAGAAGACGAGGATTTAATAGAAGATAATTCTGAATATATAAAATAGGAGATATAATGATACCTTTTTTTATTAAGACCGTTGGTGTGCTGCTTATTGCTTTAGGTACTATGTTTCTATTTGATAATAAGAAGTTCCAAAATTTTATTAGTTTTTTTAAGAGAGGAAATAATATATATTTAGCGGGAATTATTAAAGTTATTCTAGGGCTTTTATTCTTAGCTGCTTTTGCAGATACAAATGTATTTATATTTATAATTGGACTCTTATCTCTTATAGGTGGGATAGTAATTTTTATTTTAGGACCTAAGAGATTGAATAAGTATGTTGATTTTTGGGTAGTTAAAATGAGTAAGAACATATGTTGGATAGCCATCTGTTATTTAGTTATGGGTGTTTTGCTGATATATTCAGTATAGATATTCTTAAGTAGAGAAATTTAATATGGCTAATAAAAACAGAAGAGAATATTTTAGGCTAGAGATAGATGCCAAAGTAGATATATGCAGTGAAGAGAGATCAAGAGGTATTCGTGAAGATAAGATATCTGCAAAGATCAACAATATAAGTGCTGGTGGTCTATCTTTTAGTTCTAGTACGAAGCTTACACCTGGAAACGTTGTTAAACTTGAGATATTATTACCAAATGAGAGTGCCCCGTTCTGCTTAAGAGCTGAGGTTGTATGGTCTAATCCTGTAAATAGCGGTGATAAGTATGATACCGGAGTAAAGGTACTATCGGCGGGAGAAGGCGATGAACAGAAATTTTTAAAATATATTTGTACAAAGATGTCAGAGAGACTTAGTAAATATCTTCATTTTTAAAAAGAGGTGATCTAAATGTTTAAAGAAATGTTAAATAATGTATATCTAGGGAATAGTGTTTTAAATTATTTAATTGTTTTAATTATATTAGTACTAGGGGTATTAGCCATAAGAGTATTTAAAGTTTTTGTAATAAACCGTCTCCATAGACTTGCTCAGAAGACTAAAACAACATTTGACGATTTTTTGGTACGGATTATAGAAAAAGTTGCGGTACCTCTTTTCTATCTTGCTTCATTATTTTTTGCATTATCTACACTTAACTTAACAGACCAGGCACAAGGAGTAGTTAACAAGGTATTCTTAGCTGTTTTTGTATTTTCAATTGTAAAATTTTTAAACTTGCTTGTAGTATATGGTTTTACTAAATATCTTAAAAAGCATGGTCAAGATATAGCCCTTGAGAAGAGCCTCAATACGACTCTAAGAATAGTAAAGTTTATTATTTGGGCTCTTGCGATAATATTCTTTATGGATAATCTTGGCTTTAAAGTTTCAGCTATTATAGCTGGTTTAGGTGTTGGTGGTATAGCTATAGGTCTCGCAGCTCAAGCTGTTTTAAAGGATCTATTTAGCTATTTCTCTATCATATTTGATAGGCCTTTTGAGGTAGGAGATTTTATAATAGTCGGAGATCTTTTAGGTACTGTTGAATATATTGGTGCAAAGACTACTAGATTAAGAAGCCTTGGGGGAGAACAGCTCATATTCTCTAATACTGACTTGACAGATTCACGAATAAAGAATTACAAGAGGATGGAGCAGAGAAGGGTTCTTTTCCAGTTTGGAATAATATATCAGACGCCTTATGAGAAGTTACAACAGATTCCAGGTATCGTAAAGAAAATTATAGAGGACGTAGAAGATACTATATTCGATAGAACGCATTTTTCTTCTTATGGTGATTCTAATCTAGTCTTTGAGGTTGTCTATTATGTTGTAGGTAGTGATTACAATAAATATATGGATATACAGCAGTCTATAAATCTAGCTATATTTAAAGAGTTTGAGACTAGAGGAGTAGAGTTTGCATATCCTACACAGACTCTCTATATCAACAAGACTAACAGCTAAAGAGTACGATGCACAGATTTCTCGTCTCTATGTTTAGCCTTATAATTATTGTATCTTTCTTTTTACCCTGGCTCAGCGTTGAGCAGATTCAAGCAGGGGCTGTTAAGAAGGTCTTTGCAAAAGAAGGGGTAACCATCTTAGAGTT
>CAYRCW010000075.1:0-3529 GCA_964422895.1 uncultured Planctomycetia bacterium
CTATTTTAAATCGCTTTTAAGGAGGTGAGTGGGTTATTTGCCCACTTTTTTTATTGAAAATGAACAATTTAAATAATCTTAAAAACAGATTGGAAAGTTACCTAGAACCTATAGTCCAAGAAGAGGGTTTTGAGCTCATAAGTCTTACTATTTCTCAGGATAGAGTGCAGCTTGCTATAAATAGATTAGGTGGAGTGAATCTAGATGAGTGTGCCAGTATTAATAGAAAATTAAGCAATTTTTTAGAAGAGGAAGATTCTTTTGAGGTGAGCTATACTTTGGAGGTCTCATCTCCTGGAGTCGATAAAGTTATAGAGAGTGAAAAAGAGTATAGATGTTTGATTGATAAGGAATTAAGTATTAAAATAGAAGGTGGAGTTTTAGTAGAAGGAATTCTTAGGAGCGTTAAGGATGGAGTTTTGATTATCGGTTTAGAGGATAAAGATATTAGTTTAAATATTACTGATATAAGAGAAGCTAAACAGAAGATAAAACTTTCAGAGGTCTAGATATGAATGAAGAACTTTTATTAGCGCTAGAGTATCTTGGGCAAGAGAAAGGCATAAACCAAGACAAGCTTATTGATGCTATTGAGGTTGCTATGGTAACAGCAGCCAAAAAAGTTTTTCATGCAGAGAGAGAAGACTTAGAGGTAAATTTTGATATCAATAGCGGAGATATGAAAGTCTATCTTAAAGGTGAAGAGATTGTATCTCAGAAGCTGGGTAGAATTGCTGCTCAGACTGCAAAGCAGGTAATAATGCAGAAGTTGCGTGAAGCAGAGAAAGAGACTGTTTACGATGAGTATAAAGACCGAGTCGGAGATGTACTGACAGGTATGGTACATAGGTTAGAGTATGGAGATGTTATTGTGCAACTTGATAAGGCTGAAGCTATATTGCCTCGTTCAGAGCAGGGTAGAGGTGAAAGCTATAGGCAGAGGCAAAAATTAAAGGTCTATGTTCTTGAGGTTAAAAAATCTGGCAAACCTCCTCTTGTTGTTGTATCTCGCAGGAGATCTGAATTAATACAGAGACTTTTTGAAATAGAGGTGCCTGAGATTCAGGATAAGACTGTTGAAATAGTGACTATAGCCAGAGAAGCTGGAGAGAGAACTAAGATAGCTGTTAAAAGCAATCAGGATAGCGTTGATCCTGTTGGGTCTTGCGTTGGTATGAAAGGCGTAAGAGTAAAGAACATAGTAGATGAGTTAGGAGGAGAGAAGATAGATATTATCCATTATAGCGATAAGCCGATTGAGTATATAAAATCTGCTTTAAATCCAGCACAGATCTCGGATGTAAAGATTTTTAAAGATAAGAAAAAGGCTCTTGTTATAGTTGAAAAAGATCAGCTCTCTATAGCTATTGGAAGGCATGGTCAGAATGTACGGTTAGCATCTCAATTAACAGATTGGGAGATAGACGTTAGAAGTCCTGAAGAGTTAGGTCAAGAGTCACCGTTATTAAAGGTTGGTGGTATAGGTCCAAAGATTGCAGAGGCATTAAGTAAGTCAGGATATGAAAATGCTAATGTTTTAGCCAAGGCAGATGTCAAGGTTTTAAAGAAAATAGAAGGTCTAGGTGAAAAGACAGCTCAGAAAGCAATAGATGCTGCAAAGAAATATTTAAAGGATAAAAATGTCTAGTACAAGAGTCTACATACTTGCTCAGGAATTGGGTTTAGATAGTAAAGAGCTCATAGATTATTTAAAAGATTTAAATATAGATGTTAAATCTCATATGAGTAATTTAGATTCGGAGACAGCCGAGCTTGCTAAGAGTGAAGTTGTTGCTATTTTAAATAAGAAGAAAAAAGAAGAGCTCGATAGAAATCCTAAAATAGCTGTTGAATTTCCTATAACTGTGAGAGAGCTTGCAGTTAAGTTAGGGGTTAAACCTAATGAGCTGCAAGGAAAGTTGCTAAAATGGAAAGTATTTGCAAGTATCAATCAGCCTTTAAAAGAGGATGTTGCATTGAAGCTAGGCGAAGAGTTTGGTTTTGTTTTAAAACGTCAGCTGACTAAAGAAGAAGAGGTTATAAAGACTCACAAAGAGAAAGAAGAGGGTTCTCTTAAGAATAGATATCCGATAGTCACTCTCATGGGTCATGTTGACCATGGTAAGACTACATTGCTTGAGAAGATAAGAGATTTAGAGTTGACAGATAAAGAAGCCGGAGGGATAACTCAGCATATCGGAGCTTACGAGGTTAAACATAAAGACAAGAAGATAACTTTTATAGATACTCCAGGACATGAAGCTTTTACATCTATGAGAGCGAGAGGTGCAAATGTAACCGATATAGTGATTTTAGTGGTAGCAGCAGATGATGGCGTTATGCCTCAGACAGTTGAGGCTATTGATCATGCAAGGGCGGCAGGTGTGCCTATAATAGTAGCTATAAATAAAGTTGATAGACCTGAAGCAAATATTGACAAAGTAAAGAGAGAATTAGCTGAGTCAAATCTTACTCCAGAAGATTGGGGTGGAGATATAATTACTGTTGATGTCTCTGCTCTGATGGGGAAAGGCATAGATACTTTATTAGATATGGTGATATTACAATCAGAGATTATGGAGCTCAAGGCTAATCCTGATAAACTAGCCAAAGGTGTAGTACTTGAGTCTAGGGTTACCAAGGGCGGTCCTTTTGTATCTGTAATAGTTCAAAGTGGTACTTTAAAAGTTGGCGATATGCTTCTTGCTGGTACTTGTTTTGGAAAAGTCAAAGCGCTTTTTAATGATTTAGGTCTAGAGGTTACTAGTGTTGGCCCATCTGATCCTGTAGGTATACTGGGTTTAAATGGAGTTCCAGATTCAGGCGAGGGTTGTCTTGTAGTCCAAGATGAAGGAAAAGTAAAGGATATTGTTGCAAAGAGAAAAGACGAGATGAGAGAGAAAAAGCAGGCTCCTTCTCAGAGAATGAGTCTTCAAGATATTGGCAAAGAAGGTCAGAAGTTATTTAAGCTTATATTAAAAGCAGATGTTTTTGGTTCTTTAGATGCTGTAATTGATTCTCTGGAAAAACTGAAAAAAACTCAAAAAGAAGAGTTGGATATAAAGATATTACATAAAGGGATAGGTAGTATTACAGAGTCAGACGTTGTTTTAGCTCTTGCTTCCGAAGCTTTTGTTGTAGGTTTTAATGTTGGCATTAATGATAAAGCAAAGACTAGAGCTAAGAAAGAGAAGGTTGAAGTTAGGCTTTACAGTATAATATATGAATTGATAGAAGATATAGATAAGGTCTTTAAAGGATTACAAGAACCAGAAATAGAAGAACGTTTCTCAGGTAGAGTTGAAGTAAGAAAGGTTTTTGATGTTAGTAAAGTTGGTACAATAGCAGGTTGTTTGGTTAGCAAGGGTAAAATCCAGAGAAACTCACCTTGTAGATTATTGAGAGGCAAAAAAATTGTCTATGAAGGTAGAATTACATCATTGAAGAGATTTAAAGATGATGTCAAAGAAGTCTCCGAAGGTTATGAATGCGGTATAGGCTTAGAAGGTTACAACGATATAACCGAAGG
>CAYRCW010000076.1:0-3520 GCA_964422895.1 uncultured Planctomycetia bacterium
TAAAAATTTTAAATCTACGTTCTTATCTACCAATTTTATCTCTCACTTTCTCTATCTTATCAATAAGGCCTTCTTGCTTAGGGTTGAGCTTAAGTGCGTGTTGCCACTCTGACAAAGCTCTCTCAAGCATACCTTTTTTAAGATAGATATCTCCAAGATGCTCCATAACTACAGAGTCATCTTTTTTAACTCTTTTAGCTTTTTCAAGAAGACCTAAAGCTCTATCGTAATTGCCTAGTTTAAAGTAGACCCAACCCATACTGTCAAGGTAAGCTCCATTATCAGGGTCTATCTCAAGCGCTTTTTTTATCAACAACTTAGCCTCATCAAGATTCTTATTATCCTCGGCATACATATAACCTAGATAATTTAAAGCATCTGCATGCTTTGAATCAACCTCTATTGTTTTTTTAAGACTAGATACCGCTAAATCCCAATTACCAGTCTCTTCATAAGCAGCACCAAGAAAAAAATAGGCTTCTGCATTCTGGGGTTCTATCTCAATAGATCTCTTAAAAAACTCTATTGCCTTAGAATTATCTTTAAGTTTAAAGAAGAGAAAACCTTTTAAGAAATAGACCTCAGAGATATTAAAATTTTCTTTCTCTGCTTTTTTTAAAACTTCTTCTGCTGACTTATAGTCAGCATTCTTTATGTAAAAATAAGCAATGTCAAGATAAATACCTTTATCTTGAGGAGACTTTTGAATCAGCTCGCTATATGTAGCTTCTGTGCTATCTATGTCTCCAGCTTTATAATACGCCTGAGCAAGAACCTTCAGCAGTTTAGAATCTCCTGGTTCTGCATCTAAACCTTTCTTGTACCACTCTATCGCATTACTAAAATCATCTCTCATCTCATAGAATACACCTAAAGTTACATACGCCTGCAGGAAACTGGGGTCAATAGCAACAACTTTCTCCATCTGAGATATAGCCTCATCTAGCTTGCCATCTTTAGAATAGAGTATCCCAAGATTAAAACGCAAGGCCGGAAGATCAACCTCTTCTTCTAATAATCTCTCATAAGCAACTATAGCATCATCTACTCTTTTTTGAAGTAGATACATGTCTGCAAGAGATGCTAAGGCCATTATATCATGAGGATCTATTGCAACTATCTTTTCATACTCTCCTGCTGCTTCGTCATATTTACCTATTGAACTATATATAAGCGCTAAAAAGAAATGAATCTTTACATCGCTACCTGCATACTCACCCGCTTTATTTAAATTGAGAATAGACTTCTCTATTCTACCGCCTTTTAGATCTATTAAGGCAAGCTTGATATATATAGTCGAATTCTCATGGTCATATTCTAAAACCCTGAGATATTCATTGTAAGCATCTTCTAGGCTTCCTCTATCCTCATATACAACAGCCATCATAAAATGAGCATAGGCTGACGAAGAGACTTTAGAGTTACAACTCTCACCTGGAATTGAAGCCAGAATTATCAGGATAAGCGAAAGAAGAAAAATTTTTTTCATCTTAGTCAAAGACTACCTTTTCTTTTTCTTATGTCTATCTCTTTTTAATCTTTTTTTTCTTTTATGCGTTTTTATGCTTCTTTTTTTTCTTTTTCTGCCACAAGGCATCTCATACCTCCATAGATAAATTTCAAGTCAAAAACATATTAAGATATCACTTTATTTAAAGGATATTCTATAATGGCCTCTGCCCCAGATATCTTTAATTTTGGAATTAACTCCCTCACCACTCTCTCTTCTACTATAGTTTCAATTGCAAACCAACCATCTTCTGTCAAAGCTGATATAGTAGGCCTACGCATAGCAGGTAATATACTGAATACTTTATCAAGGTCTCTCTTCTTTACGTTCATTTTGAGCCCAACTTTGGACTCTGCTCCCAATGCTCCGCCTAAAAGAAGCACAAGACTGTTTATTTTATTCTTTTTCCAAGAATTATTCCAGCTTTTTCTATTGGCAATAAACTTTGTAGTAGAATCACAAATTGTGTCAATTATTTTAAGATTATTTCTTCTTAAACTCTGCCCAGTCTCAGTTAACTCTACTATGGCATCTACTAATCCTGTTGCAACTTTAACCTCTGTTGCGCCCCAGCTAAATTCAACATCCGCTTTGACTTTATTATCCTGAAGATACTTCTTTGTAACATTGACAAGCTCTGTAGCAATACGCTTACCTTTAAGACCTTTAACACTCTTTATCTTCGAGTCCTCTCTTACAGCCAAAACCCATCTTACCGGAACCATCTGTTGTTTTGCATATACAAGCTCTGCTACTCGCACAACTTTAGATTTATTTTCAAGTATCCAGTCTTCACCAGTAAGTCCAGCATCTAAAGCTCCAACTTCAACATAATAAGACATCTCCTGAGCCCTCAACATAACAAGTTCAAGTTCTGGATCGTCTACTGAAGGGAAATAAGACCTTGAAGTTAAGGCTATATTAAACCCAGCTTTCTTAAAAAGCTGAATAGTCTTCTCTTGTAAACTACCCTTTGGAATACCAAGTTTTAATTTCATAATTCTCTCCTAAATAAAGGAACATTGTACATAATAGAAAAGAAAAGTCAAACTATTCTCCTAAAATAGACTTTACTTTGCTAATAAGCTCTTCTGTTTCAAAGGGCTTTTCTATATAATAAGCTGCCTTATCATCCATAAATAGCCCCTCCATCTTTACCTTCTCTTTTATTGAAAAGATAATCACAGGAATATCTGCACTCTCAGGACTCTCTTTCAGCTTATTCAATGCAGTATAACCATCCATAACAGGCATAGTCATATCCAGTAATATCAAATCCGGCTTCTTCTCGGCTACCATCTCAAGACACTCTTTACCATTAGAGGCTGCTCTAACATCATACCCTTCTATCTCAAGCCTCATCTTAACAACGGTTCTTAAATCTATATCGTCATCTACAACTAGAATATCTTTCAAGGTTACTACCTCCTTTTTTTAAAAGTTTTCAAAAGATAGTTGATCTTATGCATCCTCATTATAGTAAAGAGTTCAAAATAAAGCAACTTGAAGATAATTTAAAATACTTAAAACTAAAATAAATTATTGACTATATTTAAAACTATTTCTATTATATATAGTTACTAAAATTAGACACTTGAGGTAAAAATGAAAAACAAAATAACTAAAGAAACAGGATCTGTATATTGCAAGGAAAGCACTATGAGCTATGCAGGAAAGCACCTTATTATAGAACTATGGGGGGCAAAGAACATCTCCTCTGAAGAGAACACAAAAGAGGTATTAAAAAATGCCGTAAAAGCATGCAAAGCAACTCTTTTAGATGTCCACGCTCACACCTTCTCTCCATACAATGGCATCTCTGCTGTTGCAATACTTAAGGAGTCCCATATCTCTCTACATAGTTGGCCGGAATTTAACTATGCAGCAGCTGATATCTTTGTCTGCGGCGATATAGACCCCTACCTTGCAGTCCCTATCTTAAAAGAAGGGTTCTCTGCGAAAGAGGTCCAGGTTATGGAGTTTAAGAGGGGGATCTTTGATGAAAAACGC
>CAYRCW010000077.1:0-3512 GCA_964422895.1 uncultured Planctomycetia bacterium
ATGAGATATATGTATAGAGGAGATTTAGGAGGAATATGAGGATTTTATCTTTGGTTCTTGCGGGGGTCTTATTATTCAGTAATAGTCTATATGCTTTAGATGCACCATTTATTGTTGCATCCCTGCCAAATACAGATTTACCTCAAAATAGAGTTAAAACAGAAGATGATTCTGACACTATGATCTCAGTTAGTTTATCAGGTAATACATCTGCTACTGCAGTAGCAGATATTACTTGGAGCTGGGAAGAACAACTCGAACCTCTTGATATATTGGATTATGTTCAGGATCTACCTTACGATGAATGGATTGAAATAGATGAGGTGACGGTAAGAAGGTTGTTTGAAAATGTGATTCAGATATCCCTCAATCAGATGGATTTAGAAGAAGGGGGTCATTTTGAAGATATGCTAAGAGAGAGGTTCTTTTACTTTACCCCTGAGAGAGAGTATTATTTCCCTCCGTATGAAGAAGATTTCTCGCAAAGAGAAGCATTGTTTCCGGTTAAGATAATGAGGGTTCAAAGTAGCAAGTATGATATATGCAAAATAGCATTAGGGAGATTTTCAGATGATGAAAGAGATGTGAAAATTACGTTTAAAAACGGTCAGTTAAAAATGGTTGAATCAGATAGAGAACAATACTATCCAGGTGAAACAGGACCTAAAAAAAGTATAGAAAATTTAATAGGTCTTTATGATGATCAAGCAATAGTTTTAGAAATGTGGTTCAATACTAATAATGATGGGGACATTGTTTCTACTTTTATAGAAACCCAAAGGGTTTTTGAATATGAAGTAGGCAATTCTGATCCAGTTGTTGATAATACAACAAGTGAATTGGCCTCTGATTTAAACGGGATAGGTCTTCTTTTTGATTTACCTTATAGCTGGCATTCCTATGGTCCGGCTTTATTCCAAAGTTACTCTAGCTTGATAGAGCTATGTAAGTTGCAACTCAATATATTGGATCAGCCCCAAGAGCTAGAGAGCCTCCTGTGGAAAGAGCTCTTTTATTATGAAAGGGGTGTTGTTGATTATTTTGGGGCTGAAGCAGAGTTTGCAAATGTTAAAAGAATACGTGATTTAGATAGCTCAAAAGAAGAGTTTCTATTTGATGTTGGTAATGCCTACACAGCAAGATATATCAATCTAGTTTTATCTAAAGAATTTGGTGATTTAGAAGTAGGCTATGAGTGGGGAGTAGAGAGTGCGATTCTTACAAGAAATATTATTCTCTCTAACGGGGAGATAGGCAAGGAAAAGAAAGTAGTTACCTTTAAAGATGGTTTGGAAGGATTTGAGATGGAATATTGGGTTCTAAGATATGATTCAAATGAAGATGAGGTCTATCGTGAGCGACTTGCATATTTCATAGAAAACAATTCTCAAAATCTGACTGTAGTAAGTAATTAATAACACTTCTTTTGTTATTCCATATGTTACTTTTGTTTCTACGGAATTATTTTTTGTTTTTTATATGCTATTTTTAAGAAAAAAGTGAAAAAGTTGCAAATATGACTTTTTAAGAAAAAATAAAAAAAATTGTTGACAGATTTGTAATAGTCAAAACATATGGTATAAATACTAGTAGAAATAGAAATAGAGAAATGAAGAGAATAGCAAATTTAATAATTTTAGCTCTTTTAGTCTCATTGCCCTTAAGAGCACAGTTTATAGGCGGAGATTGTGGATTTAGTCGCATAAATGAAGGCAGTTCATCGGTTGCACTTGACCCTTTGCCTGTTAGCGATACGGGAAGAACAGGGGATATATCAGAGTCGGAGCTTAATTTAGATATCAATGCTTGCCTGCAGAACCTAGATTTTGCAATAGAGGGGAATATAACGCCCGATATTTTAGATCAGGCTAGCAGTGATTTGTCTGCTATAGAGTCTAATTTAGAAGGTTTTAAGGCAGCAGTAAATAAGGTTCAGTATGATGACTTATTAAGCTCTTTAGAAAAGATTAACGAAGATTTAATAGCGAATTTGAAGATGGAATATATAGATATGACACAATCAATTATTCTACTTAAAAACAGATCAACTGATTTATTAGAACAACTTCCTCCTAGTTTTGAAGATTTTAAAGTTGTTGAGCCAGATTCAGAGAGTACAGAAGAAGATGTAGTTGCAGCTATATATAAAGATTTAGATCTATTTGCTTTAGCTGACAATGAAGAAGAACGGGTTGATGTATTATATAGAATGGAAGATAGGCTATATGAGTGCAATGATTCTGCAATAAATAGAGCTGTATTAATAGGATTAAAAGCAGAGCTATCTGAGGATGTATCTATACTAGAGGAAAGAGATGTTGTTGCAAATATAACTGCAGCAGTAGCTGGTGCTGATCTTACAGTCCAAGAGACTTTAGCTGTCATTAGGGATGTTATAGATTATTATAAAGAGAGAGATAGCAGCTTAACCATAGCAAGTAATACAAATAGTCAAGTAGAGACAGAAAACAGCTATAGCGCACTTGCTAATAGCAACATGAATGAGAGGGCATTAGGTGCAAATGGTTTAACGGCTACTGCTTATGGTGCGCAGGTTCAAAGAATTATAGCGGGAGAGGTAGATTTAACAGAATTAGATAACGGTGAAGTAGCTGCTCTTCAGGAAGGTTGGGCTTTAATTGGTGAGCCTGCGAGGATTGCAATTACAAATGAGGCTGCGATTCTTGGTGCAGATAGAGCAATGGTTGCTTATGAAGGTAATGATCAGATAGAACTATCTAATGTAAATAACGGTGTTGAGTTTTTTGGATTAATAGGCGGAGTGCCTGCTCAACAAGCATTTTTAGCAGAGGTAGGTTATAGTGTTGCAGCTATGGTAGGCGGCTGGGATCTAAGTGAGGCAATATTAAATATTGCTAGTATAAGTGATAGCCAAGGTATAGATACTGCAATGACTACATTAGCTGGGAATAGCGGTATTGATAATAGTGATTTAGGTCTTAGCGGTTTGGGTAGCATAGGTAGTTTAGGCAGCGTAAGCACTGGAGATAATATACAGCCAGATCTTGCCCCTAATGAGTTAGTTCAGTCTACTGTAATAGATATTGATGGTTTACCATCTTCTATTTCTATCTTGCTCAAAGAAGATGATGTTGCAGTATCTGAAAAAACATCTGCAAATTCCTTAGCCTGGGCATCTCTTGTTGTTGATAATCCAGAGATTGAAAGTATTGATTTACGAGATCAAGAGCTTGCTTTATTAGTGGAGGCAAGACAGATTCCAGTAGAGTTTTTAGAAGTTATAAAAAATAATACAGAAAATTACGACATACCAAATACTTCTTATGCTTTATTCGGGAATCTTAATTTCTTTGAAATCTATTCAACTCTCAATATGCAGAATACCATCTCTAACTTTGTCAGTTTTTTACTTGGGGATGTAAGGGAATCAACTAGACTTATTGATACAGAGTTAGACGTTGATAATAAGATTACTTTTGATTCACCAGGTGCAATTATTAAAGATATACTTGAGAAGCTCAATCCTAAGA
>CAYRCW010000078.1:0-3487 GCA_964422895.1 uncultured Planctomycetia bacterium
GATAATTGTTCATAACCGAAGCTTTTTATTAAATTTGACACTGATTAGTTACAAAGTGTTTAATCTGTAATTTTTTAACAAGGTTATTGAATTATCCATCTGGTTTCTCTCCACTCCTTTTGTTCTTCTTCAGAAAGGAATGTCCAAGCTACAATTCGGCTGGATTTATTTCCGGTTCCCAAGGGAATCGTTTTGATCTGATTCGCTTCCATTTTCTCCAATGATTTATAAATTCCTTTTAGATTAGATTGTTTTGATACTAAAGTTGAAAACCAATAACAGTTTTTAGCGAATTTTTTACTTTCTCTAATCATATTAAAAATGAATTTATATTCGCCACCATCACATATAAGTTCATTGCTAATACCAGCAAAATTGAGTTTAGGTGTTTTTATTTTCTTTCCGGATAGATTCTTAACTTTTCGTCGAGTTCCTTTTTGAGCAGCTTCAGAAGAGGCATGAAACGGAGGATTACAAATAGATGAATCAATTTTATCTTCTCTGCCAATTATTCCGTAAAAAACATCGCTCCGTTTTTCTTGTAATCTACACTCAATCTTACCTTTAAGTGCCGAATTCGCATTGACAATATGGGTTGCTGTTTCAATCGATTTTGGATCAATATCAGATCCAATAAATTTCCAATCATATTCTGTTACTCCAATTATAGGGTAAATACAACTAGCCCCAACACCAATATCAAAACAAGTGATTTTATCGCCAATCGGAATCGCATCAAAATTATTTTCGCTTAATAAATCAGCAATATGGTGAATATAATCTGCTCTTCCGGGTATTGGAGGACACAAATTTCCATCAGGGAATTCCCAATGCTTTATTCCGTAATAATGGTTTAGCAATGCTTTGTTTAGGATTTTTACTGCAATAGGATCTGAAAAATCAATCGAATCCTCGCCATATTTATTAGGCTTCACATAATTTACTAATTCGGGATTAGTGGTCATCAAAGCAGTTAAATCGTATCTTTTTCGATTTTTGTTTCGAGCATGCAGCCTGGGTTTTTCGTGTTGAATTTTTTTTAATGACATAATTTGTCGTGGTTTTATATGTAATTTTTTGGGGTATTCACATTCCTTAATTGCGCCGTTACAGCCGGTTATTGTATCATTATTTTTTCAGTTTTCATGGTTTGTCCATTACAAATAATTTTGAAAACATACAGGCCTAAATTTAATTCGTCCCGATTAATTGTTAACGAACTATAGATTTTGTTTTCAAAAATCTTTCTGCCTAATTCATCATATATTTCAAGCGTATAAACTTTATTAGAATCGTAATTCTCAATGGTTATACTTGCTTTATCTGTAATTGGGTTTGGATAAATATTTATCTGGTCATTATTTTCATTTTCTTCTATTCCTGTCCAAAAATAATAGCATGATGTATATGACGAATTTTGATAGAAATATTCCTCATTTTCTGAAAAGCACAATAATTCGTATGAATCGCCTCCCACTAAAAATGCTTCCCAATGTAGAATTCCACTTATGCTCCCAATGCCTTCAATCCAAAATTCTGAAGCATCAGGTAACGTGTCATTGGAAAGCACCGGATTCAGGTGATATCTACCTCTAAGTTCGCTTCCTATTTCAACACTATCAATGTTACTAACAAAAAATGACATCGGCGATAAGGAGTAATTATTCCCATAACTCTGAATACCATATACCTCCACAATTTCATTTAATGCTAAATCAAAATCATAAAGTAAACAATCAGGAGTCGAATCTGTACGATAATATACTTTCTCATCAATCGTCTCCCTAATATAACCGTATGATTCCCAAGCTGTTTGAAATTCGTCAGTCGAACGAAATACCTTTTTATAATCAACGAGACCAATAGTAGTATCTCCGTCAAATTTAATGTTTTCTGTAATGATTGTATATGATGGCAACCTATGAATTACCGTGTTCCATCTTTTTGCCGTGTCAACAAATGTTTGGGCATGTAATCCGCCTAGTCCTAAGAGAATAAATGCAATGCTTGTTATTATTATTTGTTTCATAAGATATTTTTTCCTTTAAAGTATTCTACGTTTTTATATTCGACAACGGCAAGTATAAGGGGCCTTCAATTTTGAGCTTAATGTTTTGTTTCCAATAGCTCATTTCCATCTATTCTGTCTATCCATTTCTTCAATTTCTTCTGAATGACTCTGAAATGGTGTTCTTCATCTGGTGTAATTAGGGAAATTGCTTCTCCGGGCGATTCAGCACGACCAGTACGTCCTATCCGATGGATGAAGTCTTTGGGAGAACGTGGTAGTTCATAGTTGATTACATAAGGTAAAAATTCGATATCTATACCACGAGCAAGTAAGTCGGTAGCTACTAATACACGGAGTTTTTTGTATTTGAATTTTGTAAGCAAATCAGTTCGTGCACCCTGACTTTTTTTACTGTGAATAGGCCGTGCGTCTATTCCATTGTTACGGAGCTTGTTGGCAACCTGATCGGCTTTTTGAATAGATGAGGTAAAAACCAGAACCTGATTCATCTCCTTGCTTTCTATAAGATATCGAAGCAAAGGGCCTTTCTTCTCAGGAGCAATGGTATAGGCTACCTGTTGGATGAGCTCAATTGGATCCTCTTCGTCTTCATTTATCTTAATTACTTGTGGGTTGAGCAATAAAAGTTGTTGAATGTTTTTAATGTCTTCACTTAAGGTTGCTGAAAATAATAAGTTTTGACGTTTCTTTGGAAGCTGTGCAATTATACGATCTATCTCGTCCTTAAAGCCCATATTAAGCATCTTATCAGCTTCGTCAAGTACGAGGGTGTCAATGTTGGATATGTGAAGTGCGTTAGAATCTAATAACTCCAATAAGCGTCCAGGAGTAGCCACCAAAATATTTACTCCTTGCAGTCCTATCATTTGAGGATTGATGGATACGCCTCCAAATACGGCTTGAGTTTTTATAGGCTCTGTAAATCCCTGATTAAAAAGTTTAAAAACATCTAAAACCTGTGTTGCCAGTTCACGAGTAGGAACTAATATCAATACATTAATATGGCGGTTTTTTGTATGCTTCGCTCCTTGCTGATTCATTAAAACAGGCAATACATAACTGAGTGTCTTCCCCGAACCGGTTTTAGCAATTCCCAGGATGTCTTTTTTCTGAATTATGGCCGGTATAGCCTGCGTCTGTATAGGATAGGCTTCGGTATAATTATGATCATTAAGGGTTTTCAATAAATTTTCGGATAAGCCCAAAGAATAAAACGACATAAATAAAAGTTTTTTAATAATTCTCAAATGTACGGGAATTATAGATTTTAATTTGTGTTAATTCAAAGAATTTTATTTACTATTCCTCTAATTGTCATTATAAAGGCTTGTTATCTGCTGTCTTTAAGGCACTTTTTATTTCCAATGTTAAAAAATCATTTGATCTTAATTAATTTCTTCAAGAATAAATTCAGATGTATTTATTACTTCTATAGCGGACAAAGGGAAGGGAATG
>CAYRCW010000079.1:0-3441 GCA_964422895.1 uncultured Planctomycetia bacterium
CCACCTTTTCTGGCTACAATATCTATAAATTTTTCAAAACCGAGATCAGAACCAAAACCACCTTCAGTTATCACGTAATCTGCAAGTTTTAAAGCTAGCTTAGTAGCTATAAGACTAGAATTACCGTGGGCTATATTGGCAAATGGACCAGTATGAACAAATACAGGATCACCCTCTTGGGTCTGAACAAGATTAGGCATCATAGCATCTTTTAAGAGAAGTGATATTGCAGGCACAACTTTTAGATCTTTAGCATATATAGGCGCACCATCTTTATCGTAAGCAACCATAATAGAACCTATCATCTTTTCGATATCTCTTCTGTTTTTAAAAAGAGCAAGTATAGCCATAAGTTCAGAAGCAGCTGTAATTTTAAAGTCACTATTCCTAGGATAACCACCTCTCTTTAAGCCCAACCCAATAGAAACATTTCTTAAGGCTCTATCATTTATATCTAACACTCTATCCCAAAGTACTCTATCTTTATCAATACCAAGCTTGTTTCCCCAGTAAATATGATTATCTATAACAGCGGCTAGGAGATTATGAGCAGCAGTTATAGCATGGAAATCCCCTGTTAGATGGAGATTTATATCAGAAAATGGATAGAGAGACGCTTTACCACCTCCCGCTGCTCCTCCTTTCCTGCCAAAGACAGGTCCAAGCGAAGGTTGACGTAAACAGAGCAATGTCTTTTTGCCCATCTTATTTAAGCTCTGAGTTAAGCCTATTGAAGTTGTTGTCTTACCTTCTCCTGAAGGAGTAGGGTTTATAGAAGTTACAAATATAAGTCTTCCGTCTCTTCTATCTTTTAATTTCTCCAGAGAAGAGAGTTTAACTTTAGACTTAAAATCACCATAAGTTAGATAATCTCTATTATTTAAACCTAGCTTTTTTGCAACATCTGTTATCTTTTTAACTTTCATATAGTACCTTGTATTTAAACTACAATTATACAATAGGATATAACAATATTGATTATTTTGAAATATTAATCTAAAGAATTTAAAAGCTTCATAGAAATATTTTCTATAACTATTGTTGAGATAACATGTTTTTTAATGGTGCAAAAGTTTTTCTATGTATTAGAGATGGGCCATGAAGACGAAGTAACTCCATGTGTTCTTTAGTACCATAACCTTTATTTTGAATAAAGTTATAGCTGTCATACTTACTATTTATATTAACCATAAATCTATCTCTTGTTACCTTGGCTATAATAGAGGCAGCTGAGATAGAG
This sequence comes from uncultured Planctomycetia bacterium, assembly GCA_964422895.1. Lineage (GTDB taxonomy): Bacteria > Omnitrophota > Gorgyraeia > Kaelpiales > Kaelpiaceae > Kaelpia. The sequence continues at coordinate 1,241 of CAYRCW010000079.1, forward strand.
AAGCATGTTCTATCTCCTCCAGGTATTGAAATCTGCTTAAAATCTAAATCTAAAGTTATATTACCATCTATTAAAACTAGATCTGGCTTTATATTTAAACCTAAAACAGCATCTCTCATGGCAAGCTTTGTAGCTTCTAAGATATTAACTTCGTCAATCTTATGATGGGAGATGCTAGATGTAGCAATCTTAGCAAATTTAGAGATTTTTAAAAATAACTCTTCTCTCTTAGATGAAGATAGCAGTTTAGAGTCTTTTATGCTGCCTTGAAATATATTGTCTCTATCCTGCAAAACTTCTCTACTAAAGAGGACTGCAGCTGCTACAACAGGACCAGCAAGCGCTCCACGCCCTACTTCATCTACCCCTACAATCAGGGAGAAACCATCTTCTATAAGCCTATCTTCTATTTTTTCTCCTTAGCTGTCTTTTTTGAACCGCCTATCTTCTCTTTGACTCTTGTTGCCTTCTTGCCAACTCTCTCTCTTAAATAATAGAGTTTTGCTTTTTTAACATCTCCCCTTCTTACAACATCTACTTTTTCAACGGTAGGCGCATGCAATGGAAAGACTTTCTCTACACCTTCACCATAACTTATTTTTCTCACCGTAAAAGATCTCCCTATACCTGAACCAGATATAGAGAGAACTATACCTTCAAAGATCTGTTTTCTACTTCTCTCTCCTTCTTGAATCTTAATATAAACCTTAACAGTATCACCTACATTAAACTCAGGCAATTTCTTCTTACTATACTTCTCTTCTACTTTTTTGATAATATCTGTCATTTTCTCCTCCTTATATCTTATTATTTTTTTTAAATTTATCGTATAAATCCGGTCGCACTTTCTCTGTCTTCTCTAAAGATTTCTGAAATCTCCAATTTTCTATCTCTTTATGGTTTCCACTTAAAAGTACATTTGGAACACCCAAGCCATTGAAATCAGCTGGTCTTGTATATTGAGGATATTCCAACAACCCCTTACTAAAAGATTCCCATTCATTTGCATCTTCATTACCTAAAACATCTGGCAAGAGACGTGTTAAGGAGTCTATGATTATCATCGCAGGCAGCTCTCCGCAAGTCAATATATAATCACCTATAGAAACCTCTTGATCTACTAAATACTCTTTAACCCGCTCGTCTACATCTTCATAATGACCGCAGATCAAAATAATATGACTCTTAGACTTTAACTCCGTCAAATAATTCTGCTCTAATCTTTGGCCTGAAGGACTTAAGAGGATAACATAGGAATCGTCTCTCCTTAACTCACTTAAAGCTTTAAATATAGGCTCTGGTTTTAACACCATCCCTGGACCTCCACCAAAAGGTCTATCGTCTACAGTGCCTCTCTTATCTAATGTCCAACTTCTTAAATCATGGAGATTTATATCTATCAATCCTTTATCCTGAGCTCTTTTCATTATAGACTCAGACAGTACCGGATCAAACATCCCTGGAAAAAGAGTTAAAACATCTATAGTCATATTATTTTTTCTTCTTTATAGCTTTTTTGAACTCATCCGGATCTATTCCATTCTTTCTCATTAAAGACTTAACAGTATCACTTACCTGAGCGCCGTCTTTAATCCATGCCATAGCTCTCTCTTTTTCAATCGTAGCTTCAGTAGCCTCTTTTTTAGGATCGTAAGTTCCAATCTGCTCTATAAACTTACCATCTCTTGCAGCCCTAGAATCAGCTACAACTATCCTATAATGAGGTACTTTCTTCTTACCAACTCTTCTTAATCTGATCTTAACAGCCATTTTCTACCTCCTTAGAATTTAATCTATTAAACTAACACGTTCTGTTCTTTTACTCTCTCTATCTCAGCACCTAAAGTTCTTAACTTTTCTACTATTCTCTCATAACCTCTATCCAAATGATATACTCTAGATATAATAGTATCACCATCTGCAACTAATCCAGCTAAAATTAAAGCTGCTGAAGCTCTTAAATCTGAAGCCATCACATCAGCACCACTTAAACTATCTACACCTTTAATGATAGCAGTAGGACCTTCTAAGCTTATATCAGCACCCATTCTATTTAACTCTCCTAGATGCATAAATCTTTCAGGAAATACTTTCTCGGTTATAATGCTAACTCCATCAGCAACTGCAAGAAGAGACATAAGCTGAGCCTGCATATCAGTAGGAAAACCTGGGTAAGGTAATGTCGTTATCTCAGACGAACT
>CAYRCW010000080.1:0-3410 GCA_964422895.1 uncultured Planctomycetia bacterium
AAACTCTCATAAAAGATATAGGCCCAGATGATACCCCATCAGTAGAACATACTCTACTATTTCTAGGACGTAAGCGCGAAAAATCAAAGCCAGTACCACCCCCACTTTTATGTATTAAAGCTGCTGCTTTAAGTGATTCAAAGATTGACTCTATAGAGTCTTCTATTGGGAGCACAAAACAATTATGCACAGAAACCATATTAGCACTATATGAATGATCTTCTTCTACTTCTAAATTATACACATATCCTTGATAAGATATTTTTTTAATGCTTACAATAGGTATTAATGTTACGCCGTCTATCTTTTTTTCTCTTTTCCACTCAATACCATTATGAGCAATCTCTCTCTCTAATACCTTGGCTACAATATCAGTCGCTTTTAATCCTGATATCTGACATCTATAAGGCAATACGTTGCCTTTCTTCGGCATACTTTCTGCTTTAAGAGTCGGATCTAACTGAAGCCTAGATAGTATTTGCCAAATACTATACATCAACTCTCTGTTTGCCATTACTATTTTCGTAGACCAATTATTCCCATTCTGAAAAGTACAACTATCTCCCCTAATAACGCCTTCTATTAATCCCACCTGCTTCTCAACCGGCAAAAATAACATCCAACTAGGAATTGTTTTACTATTAAAACCAGAACCAAAAATATTTAAAAACACTTCGGCAAGAAGCTTAGAATGACATCTAATTGACGTCCACCTGTTCTTTCCGCTTTTTTGGCGCTCTATCTTAGCATTAATACCAAATTTGTTTCTCATAATATTTATAACATCTTGACAATACTCTTCTTCATTCCAACTAAAAGTAAACCTTACACAATTGCTGCTTACGCACCCTTCTGATAAATAATATCCAAAAAGCCTCATTAATTCTTTATCAATTAATATTTTATTTTTAATCGACTTCACTTGACTAGAAAGATTTCCGCTCCTGTTTCTATCTTGAGCATATACTGATCCGTCTTTTCTTGTATATTTTCTAATATCTTTGTTTTCTATATATAAATAACCTTCTAATTCTTTAATCTTAAAATCAACTAACATCTCCTTTATATTTAAAAATTTACGGTCTTCCGTCTCTGCAATATAATTTAAAGCAACATAATCCCCTTCTTCTAAATCTCTCATTCTTATCCATTCCAATTTACTATCTACTTTTTTACATCCTAAAATAGGATGTTCTTCTGTTGCACGCATAGACTGCTTGGGAAGTTTAAAGACCTCTGTTTCGTAAATATAAGAATCGGTATATCTTTTAAAAACTTCTTCAACTTTTCTAAATCTATTCTTATGAGTTAGGACTTCTTCACCTTTTTCTATATCTACAATTTTTTTAGGACCTGTTTTAGTGATGATAGTTTGTTCCGGAGCAAAACAAGCGCTGAGCTGGCCTAGAGGCCTACCGGCATTCATTAAAGTCGGCGAGTTAGGCATAAACTCGAGATTGGACATCATCTCATAGAAAGATAATTCTGTAGCCTTTACCTCCCTATCAGACTTACCGTAATTCTTATCGGCCAATGCAATATGGCTGGCCACTCTTTCAAACATTTTCTCAGGGGTTTCAACTACTTGACCGCTTGAATCTTTAGTTAAATATCTTCTCTCTAGGACCTTTAGAGCGTTCTGGGTAAGACCTGTTGACATGAAAGCCTCCTTTCTCATAAGAATCTAAGATAATACAACCTGTAGTGTCCTGTCAATAATAAAATACCATATTTAGTATTTATACACATATTTTTATAAATCTAAACTACCGGGTTAAAGCTCTACCCCCTAAAAAATAAAGACTAAACTTTCTTCTACCTCTTTAAAAATTTAAGCAATTTATTATAACTAAAACAGTTTACCACATCTTGCTTGCTAAGCCAACCGCGTCTTGCAACAGAGACTCCATACTTTAGCATATCAAGATGTTCTTTAGAATGAGTGTCTGTATTTATCGCAATTAATACACCGCTCTCTTTTGCTCGCAAAACATTTATATCTGTTAAATCTAATCTCATAATATGAGAGTTTATTTCCAGTGCAACTTTATATTTTGCTGCTGCTTGAAATATAATATCCCAATCAACTTCATAAGGCTCACGCTCTCCAATTAATCTTCCAGAAGGATGGGCTATAATATTTACCAAGCCTGATTCTATAGCCAAAAGAATACGCTTTGTCATCTTCTCTTTTGGTTGTCTAAACCCTGTATGCACTGCAGCTATTACAACATCTAGTCTCTCTAAAATATCTCTATCCCAATCTAAGCTTCCATCGGCTTTTATATCCATCTCTGTCCCAGTTAATATTTTAAAATCTTTATATCTCTTCTCTATTTTTTTTATCTTCTTAATCTGCTCAAGCAACCTCTCTCTGCTTAAACCATGGGCAATACCTAAAGATTTAGAGTGATCGGTTATCGCCATATATTTATAGCCTCTCTTATAGCAATCCTCTATCACGTCTTCTAAAGATATACTACCGTCGCTAAAATCTGAATGGATATGCAGATCTCCTTTTATATCCCGCTCGTTTATTAACTCGGGCAAACTACCATCTAAAGCTCTCTCAATCTCGCCTCTATCCTCTCTTAACTCCGGCGCTATAAAACTCATACCTAATCTTTTATAAATATCTTCTTCATTTTTAGATGCGATTTTCTTATTGTCTTTAACTCTAAAAATCCCATACTCATTTATCTTCAAACCCTTTCTTTGAGCAATCTGTCTTAAGTGAATATTATGATTTTTAGAACCTGTAAAATACTGCAAAGCAGCTCCAAAAGAACTCTCTTCTACTACTCTTAAATCGACTTGGATATCATTCTCTGTCAATATACTTGTTTTTGTCTTGCCTTTAAGTATTACCTTATTTACAATGTCTAACTCACTAAACCTATCCATTATCTTTTGAGGTTTACTTGACCCAACAAGTATATCAATATCACCTATGGTATCTTGCATACGCCGCAAACTTCCGGCAATACTTATTTTTTTAACCTCTTTTAATTTCTTAAGTTCAAAGATTATGCTTTCAGCTAGAGGTAGTGTCCAGCCTAAAAGCATCCTTCCGCTACCTCTTTTAAGAAATTCAATTCCTTTAATAATATTCTCTTCTGTCTTCTTTTTTATACTTGGAAGCTCTCTTAATCTGCCCTCTTGCACTGCATTTTCCAGCTGGGCAATTGAGATAATACCTAACTCTTTATAGAATAATTTCACCTTCTTTGGTCCAAGCCCTGGGATCTTAAGCATAAGAAGAAGCTCTTTAGGTACTTCATCTAGCAGATCGCTTAAATAGCCAATCTCGCCATCTCTGTAATACTCTTTTATCTTGTCAGATAGATCTTTGCCCACTCCTACTATCTCAGTTAATCTGTCATCTTCTACTAGCTTATCTAAATCATGAG
>CAYRCW010000081.1:0-3234 GCA_964422895.1 uncultured Planctomycetia bacterium
CTAGAACAGAAAAGTATTACAACAACAATAAGAGAATCAAAAGGCCAAGACATCTTTGCTGCTTGTGGGCAATTGGCCACAAAAAGAAGCTAAAATTATTTTCTTCAATATTTTTATTGACATAATTTATCAATATATTTAAACTAAAGGTATGCTTTAAACTAACTTTTGGTTCAAATATGAAAAAAGGAAGCTATATACCTACAATTCTACGCTCCCCAAAAACAGTATTTACATTTAAGGACATAGTGCTGCTTTGGGGTGATTCTGGAAACAGAGTCAGAGTAAGGTTAAATTATTATATTAAAAAAGGCGACCTTATCCATATTCGTCGTGGATTCTATGCTAAAGATAGAGGCTATGATAAACTTGAATTAGCAACTAGAATATTTACTCCATCTTATATCAGCTTTGAAACAATCTTAGGAGAAGCAGGTATAATATTCCAATATTATAACAGCATCTTCTCTGCTTCGTACTTAACTAGAAATATAACAATTAATGATCAAAGATATTCTTATAGAAAGATAAAAGACACAACTTTGACTGACAAAGCAGGCATAGACAATAGAGACCAATATTCCGTAGCTTCTCCAGAAAGGGCTTTCTTAGATACTGTCTACATAAACAGAGATTACCATTTTGATAACCTCTCTTCACTGTCTTGGGATAAAGTCTTTAAAATATTACCTATATATAAAAATAAAATCATGTTAAAAAAAGTGGAAAAACTCTATAAGCACTGGAGATCTGACAAAAAATGATAGAGATACCTCAACATAAAAATATACTACTCCAAATTCTTAAAGATATTTATTCTGATACTAGCATATCTCCTTCTTTAGGGTTTAAAGGCGGTACAGCTGCTTACATGTTCTATGATTTACCGCGTTTCTCTGTTGACCTAGACTTTGATCTACTTAATGAATCTAAGACAGAAGATATATTTAAAAAAATAAAGAATATTATTGAAAATTACGGCCAAGTAAAAGAATTTCAGAAAAAAAGATTTAGCCTATTTTTCTTACTTTCATATCAAGATAGAGCTCAAAATATTAAAGTTGAGATTAACCGTAGATTGTTTAAATCAAAATATACAATCAAAACTTACCTTGGAATTTCAATGCTAGTAATGAAAAGAGCTGACATGTTTGCTCATAAAATGGTCGCTATGTATGAAAGAGCTGGAAAATCCAACCGCGATATTTATGATGTCTGGTTTTTTTTAAAAAACGGCTGGCCGATAAATAAACAAATAGTTGAAGAGAGAACCCAATTAACATTTAAAGAATTTTTAGAAACATCTATAACTTCGTTGGAAACCAAAAAACATAACATCCTACATGGAATAGGAGAACTTTTAGATCAGGAACAGAAGTATTGGGTAAAAAATAATCTTAAAAAAGATGTTCTATTTTTGCTCAAAATAATGCTAGAAAATGAAAAGCAGTAAAACAAAGAGTTGTCCTGCTGCTAACGTCCAGGAGCTAAATCTACTACATTTTCTATCTTAAATAATATCAAGTACTTAGGAGCAGGGAACTTAACCTCTGGATGATGTTTTACTTTGTGCGTCTCTTTTAAATTCTTAATCAAACGCTTTGATGCACGCTTACTTACATTCTTCTCCCACAACTTATAAATATCATCGCTTATATCATCTTTAGCTATTATCTCTGCAATGCCTGATAAAGCATAACCAACATATCTATGCTCATCAACAGCTGTAACTGTAATATTTTTATCTTCTTTTAGATTCTTAAATGTATTGCCGTGGTATAAATCTAACAGAAAAATATTGCCATCTTTATCTATGTCAACAATACCTTTACAAGACGAGTGAATAGAGCCGTCGCTATTAATAGTGCTAACAACAACAAACCCTTGCTCTCTAAAAAAACTTAAGATATCACTATTTAATTTTTCCATATCATTAAAAGTTATGCCTCATTAAATACTGGAATGCACCAAGCGATGCTTTTGCTCCTTCACCTGATGCAACTATTATCTGTTTTTGAGCAACCGTTGTTACATCTCCTGCTGCAAAGATGCCTTCTATATCTGTCTCATTATTGCAGTTTACTATAATCTCACCTTCCTCGTTCTTTTTCACTATATTTATAAAATCAGCATTAGGCAGTAACCCTATTTCAACAAATACTCCTTCTACTCTTATCCTTTCCTCTTTACCTTCTGTATTAACTATAATCTCTTCTACGAAATTATCTCCCAATATCTCTTTTAACTCCGAATTGTTCAGTATCTGAACATTGTCAGACTCATTTAATTTATCAATCATAATACTATCACCTGTCAAACTATCTGTAATATTTATAATATATACTCTAGGACAAAACTTAACTAATTGTAAAGCAGCATCGAGAGCAGAGTTGCCACCCCCGATAACAGCAACATCTTTACCGCGAAATACAGGACCATCGCAAGTTGCACAGTAAGTTAGACCTTTATTCTTAAATTTAGCCTCTTCTTCTAAGTCTAACTCCTTTGGTCTCTTTCCTGTTGCAACTATAGCTACCCGAGTCTTATAACTACCTCTATTTGTAATAAGAGAGATAGTATCACCCTCTTTTTTAAGCTCTCTTATCTCTTCAGGCATCTTTATATCTACATCAAATGCTTTCATATGTTCATTGAATTTTTCAACCAAAGACGGTCCAGATATAAACTGAAAACCGGTATAATTCTCTATGTCAGCACTCCAGGCAGCCTGACCCCCTATGTCCTGACTTATTAATAGTAAATCTAATTTCTTTCTAGCTGCATAAATAGAGGCTGTTATGCCGGCTGGCCCAGCCCCAAGTATTACAAGATCATACACTTTAGACATCTTTAAGATATGAGTGACTCTATTTTATCTTTGTTAAAACCTCTTATTACCTCATCTCCTATCACCACCACAGGAACACCCATCTGCCCTGAGACAGATATCATCTCATCTAAACTCTCCTGACTAACTGAGACATCAATATCCTGATACTCAACACTTTTTGAGGATAGAAACTCTTTTACCATCTTGCAATAAGGACAGGTTGGAGTAGAGTAGACCTTAATATCTTTCATCTCTTTGACTTCTTTTTTAAGTACTTTGCCTTTAAATCAGAGAGCATACTAAAATGCTCTCTCTCTTCGCTTATTATTTTGTTTAAAGCATTCTCTCTTTTTAAGATAGAGCTCTTTAGCCCTGAATAAAATAGAATTGAATCTTCCTCTATA
>CAYRCW010000082.1:0-3214 GCA_964422895.1 uncultured Planctomycetia bacterium
CTATCTATCATTTTTATTACTTCTCTTACGATCTTCTTATTAAATCCGTCTTTAACTATCTCATCAAAGCTCATATCCTCTTCAATATACCTTAAAACAATATCATCAAGCATGCTATATGGAGGGAGTGTATCCTGGTCTTTTTGATTATGATGTAACTCTGCAGAAGGTGCCTTTCTTATAGTATTTAACGGAATAACAGATTCTTTATCTAAATTGTTTCTCCATTTAGCCAGCTTGTAGGCTAAAGTTTTTGTAAGATCCTTAATTACGGCAAAACCGCCAGCCATATCACCATAGAGAGTACAATAACCAACGGATACTTCTGATTTATTACCAGTGGTTAGAACTAAATAACCGAACTTATTAGATAGAGCCATAAGAATATTGCCTCTTATTCTGGCCTGAATGTTCTCCTCAGCTTTATTAAACTTTAACTCTTTAAAGAATGGCTTCATGGTTTTAAGATAAGAAGAGTATATCTTACTTATAGGAATCTCTATAAGATCAATACCTAAATTAGCTGCCAACTTCTTAGCATCTTTAACTGAAGACTTAGAAGAGTACTCTGATGACATTACAACACCAAGAACAGAAGATGCACCAAGAGTATCTCTTGCTATTGTTGCAACCAAAGCAGAGTCTATACCACCTGATAAACCTATAACAACTTTTGAGAACCCGTTCTTTGCAACATAGTCTTTAGTACCTAATAGAAGCGCTGAGTAGACTTCTTCTAGCTCGTCCATAGGCTTACCTTTTGATTTTACAGAGATAGAGCTCTTTCTGTTTAAACTTAAATCTGTGCTAATAAAACTACAACCCTTCAAAGACCTTTTTTTCTTAATATTTTTAAAATTTAAATCTTGGAAGATAATATCTTCTTCAAACTGCTTGGCTATATTCTTTAAAGAACCATCATCAAACACCATACTGGCACCATCAAAGACAAGCTCATCTTGAGCCCCAACCTGATTAACATATATAACTTTGGATTTATGCTCTTTAGATATAGACTTCATTAATCTTTTACGCTGATTGAGCTTACCCATATGGTATGGTGAGGCTGATACATTTATTATTGCATCTACCCCGCTCCAGACATCTCTAAGGCCAGAACCATTATCGGTCCAGATATCCTCACATATTGTAATTGCAATCTTTACTCCACCAAGAGATACAATCGTAGAATTATTGCCTCTAGAGAAATACCTACCTTCATCAAAGACTCCATAGTTCGGTAAACAGATCTTTCTATAGTTTACTATTATTTTTTTACCTTTTATTATGGCAACACTATTGTAGATATTATTTTTACTCTCCTCTACATAGCCTATAAATATTAAACCTTTAAAGTTGTTATTTTTGATTAGTTTGTTAAGAGTATCTTTGCAATCTTTTCTAAAATGAGGCTTTAAAATAAGATCTTCAGGGGGATAACCACATAGAGCAAGTTCTGAAAAAACTATAATATCAGGATCTTTAACAGCAGCTCTTTTTATATAGCTTACTATCTTCTGACTATTTCCCTTTAAATCTCCAACTAAAGGATTAATCTGTGCAACTGCAACTCTTAAAGATTTCATATTTAGATTCTAAAGGTATCTCTTGAGATAAATCAAGCTAATATTAAACTTATACCTGATGTATAGCCTTATCATTTAAAATCGCTAAGGCTTCACCGATAGCTTCGCTTAGAGTAGGATGCGGGTGCACAACATCTACCAACTCAGAATAAGGGATCTTAAACTTTATAGCCATAGTCAACTCTGTTATCAGTTCTGTAACAGAAGGACCAACAAAACCTGCCCCTAATATCATCTTGCTACTCTCATCTGCAACAATTTTAATAAAACCATCTGTCTTTGATACTGCTCTTGCTTTACCTAATGCTTTAAAGTGAAATTTTGCAACTTTAACTTTAAAACCTTGCTCTACAGCCTCATTCTCTTTTAAGCCTACATAAGCAATCTCTGGATCTGTATAAACACAATAAGGGATAGATGAATAATCTAACTCTTTCTTAATCCCAGCTATATTTGATATTGCCACATGAGCCCCATGACTTGCACTATGAGCAAGCATAGGCCCGCCAACTAAATCACCTATCGCATAGACATCTTTAATAGACGACAATGCGTTAGAGTCTACAGAGACAAATCCATTTTTTAAATCAACCCCACTTTCACCTAAAACCTCTAAATTAGACTCTCTCGAGACAGAGACAAGCACAATTTGAGATGACATGCTCTCCCCTGAAGATAGTTTAAAACCTAAAGACTCTGCTCCCTTTTTAAAATCTATAACCTTAGAAGAGTTGTATATTTTAACACCTTGCTTTATTAGACTACTCTTTACTACTTTCGAGAGCTCTTCCTCTACATTCGGTAATATGCTATCCATAGCTTCGATAAGAGTTACCTCACTACCTAAGCGAGAGAAATGAGAAGCAAATTCAACCCCAATAACTCCAGCTCCTATTATCGTAATTGACTTTGGGATATAATCTAAATCTAATATTGTGTCAGAAGAAAAGACTTGCTTATTATCAAAATCGATACCTTTAAGTGACTTAGGTTTAGAACCTGTTGCAACTATTATATTATCTGCTTCTATCTCTTCAGAACCATTTTCATCTTTAACTAAAATACGGTTTGATGATAAAAGCTTTGCTTCTTTAGATATTAAATTTACACCTCTTTTATCCAATAAAAATTTAATACCTCCCCTCAAAGATTCTACCAACGAGTCTTTCTCTTTTTTAAGCAATTTATAATCCAAGCTTAAAGAATTTTTTTCTAAATTAAAAAATCTGGATTCTTTAATCTGAAGATACTTTTCGCTCTGATTTAGAAAATATTTCGTTGGAATACAGCCCCTGTTAAGACAGGCTCCCCCAAGATACTTCTTCTCTATCAATAAAGTCTCAATACCAGAACTAGCAGCTAAGAGGGCGGCTTGATAACCTCCAGGCCCTGCACCGATTACAGCAAGCTTTACGTTTCTCATGCTAGCTTAAAATCTTTTTATCTTTAAGAAAACTTAAAGACTCTTTAATGCCTTTTATCGATCTATCTAACTCTTCTTTCTGAGAACTATCTAAATCTAACTCAATAATCTTGTCTATCCCTTTAGACGATATTTCAACTGGAACACCAAATGCTATATCATTATAACCATACTCTCCATCTAAAATAGCTACAGAAGAGACCAC
>CAYRCW010000083.1:0-3123 GCA_964422895.1 uncultured Planctomycetia bacterium
TCTGAATCCAATATAAAACCTATACCTGTTAAGCTTTCTGCAGCAGTAGGAGTAAAGGCAGAGAATTTAAACATTAAATCCTTAGAATCTATGTCAACTATTAAGAGCAAAGAGACATCTATTTTAGGAAATTTTATTATCATCTGTAAATTTGATAATTTTGATCTATGTAATAATTCACATTCAAAATCTTCAAAAGCTTCTCTTTGAAGATGCGAGATAAAGTTTATTTTTTTTAATAACGGTACCTTTAAAAAGCCTACCTCTATTAGACTTTTGTTTATCAATTTAGCTAGCTCTTGCAACGCTGTATTATCTTTTAAATCAATACCGCTCTCCTCTCTATCTTCAACAGGGTTCAATAGCATGCGTACATTTATCCGAGGTTGCAACGTCTTAATTCTCACGATTCTCATAGATGTATAAAAGAAGTGGTTAAAAAATTCTGCTTTTGCTCTTTCGTCAGAATAAACTACAAAAGATATTTCAGGATAACCTTTACTAGGTTCAGGTTTCAGCTTTAAATTATTTGTAGTAGCTTCGAAAATCTTCTTCCAGTCTCTCGCAGTCTCCCTTTCTACAGGAGGGAGCTCAATTAGGTCACCATCTATTTGAGCTTCTAAATAAGCATCTTTAAGCATGAAGTTAATTTCAAGCTCGGGGTATTTACTCTCTAGATTAAAATCGATACCCTCGTTATTTAACTCTACGTTTATTCTACACACCTCCTCCTCTTCTCTATTTAAACCATAAGCAATTAAACTATTCTTGTCTTCTTTAACTTCCCATTTAAAATCAGTCGAAAAAAAAGTGCTTCCGTTTTTTTTAAAACTAGAAAAGACACCTAGATCAACAGTAAGAGGTACACCTCTATACCTCAATACAAGCTTACCGTTATTAAAGACAACATTGAGATCTTTATTTTTAATGCAACCGCTTCCCCATATATCCCCTGCTATCTCAAGAAATACATTTCTCATATCACTTATCCTACCTTCTGCAAATATTTTACCTTTCTCTAAAACTATACATCTGGAGCATAATTGTTCTGCTAAATCTAGATTATGCGTTACCAATAAAACTGTCTTTTCAGAGCCTGTAATCTCCTTTATCCTCTTCATACATTTCTTTTGAAAATGATAATCTCCAACTGCTAGAATATCATCTATTATTAAAATATCAGGACTCAGATGTATTGCTAAAGAAAATGTTAAACGTAAATACATCCCTTGAGAATAAGTCTTTAAAGGAGCATAGACAAAATCTCCAAGCTCAGAAAATTCTATTATCTTCTTTAAAACAGCCTCATCTTCTGCTTCATGCAACTTAAGAACTAACTTGAGATTCTCATAACCTGTAAGGTCCGGTATAAATCCCGCCTCAAGAGCAAAGATACCTTGAACCTTACCTTTAACATCTATAACCCCAGAGCTCGGCTTGATAATTCCTGCAATTAATTTAAGCAGAGTGGTTTTACCGGCTCCGTTTGGACCTAAGAGAGCTATGGTCTCTCCTTTTTTAATCTCAAAATCTATATTTTCAAGAGCTTTTATATCCTTATATATAGATTTATCTGGATATGAAAATTTAATCTTATAGTATTCGCAAAGACCCTCTGCTTTTATCGCTATTGTATTTTCTACCATATCAATTTTTCTTTAATATATTTTTTTCTGTTTTTCTGTACAAAAAATATCCAGACAAGAGAGATGCGCTGCTTATTATAAAAATATATCCATATATATTATTTAAAAAAGATTTATAATCCAAGACTAGTATAACTCTATAGAGTTCTATGAAATATGTCAGAGGATTAAAAAGCATTAAAAATCTTATCTTATCAGGCACCATATAGGGAGAATAGAATACTGGAGTAAGCCAGAAAAAAGTCATCAATAATACCCCTAGCAAATGTCTAAAATCTCTAAAATACAGATTGATTATAGCCGCCATTAGAGAAAGACCAGCTGCAAACAAAGCGGCCATTAGAATTGGAAATAATAATAATGGAAACTTTAAAATTAATGCTTTATTAAAAAATATAAATATAGGCAATAGAAAAAATAGGGCTATTATATGTTCGATAGTATTTGAAAGAACAACAGAGAATGGATAAATTATCTTCGAGAAGTTAAACTGACCCATAATAGATTTATCTTTAATAAAAGCCTCCGTAGACTCCACTAAAACATTAGAGAAATACAACCATGGAATTAAGGCTGAGAGAACAAAGACATGAAAATTATCCTTAGATACTCCAATAATCTTAACAAAAACTAATCCTATTGCACCCATAAGGAAAAGAGGTATTAATCCAGCCCATATTATTCCCAAAAAAGTAGATGCATATTTAAATCTTATATTACGAATAGTCAATTCTTTAAGATTTTTCAGATTTTTTAATATTAATTTTTTTTCCATAACATATTATTTAAATCAAATATAGATCTCTTTATTATCTTAAAATCAATCATAGTTAAATAAGCTATGCGGGGTAAATCATAAAAAAATATTGATAAAATTAAATACGGCAGAGCTTCTAAATTTAGATTCTTCACAATAAGATAGTATCTATTTCTAAAGGAGAGATAGCGTATTACTTTAGAAGCCACACGGCTTCCATGCCTGTAATGATAACCCTTAGCACCTTTAATATACTTAAATCCCCAACCATTATTCTTAGCTCTTATAGCTACATCAAAGTCTTCAACTAGATAATGCATGCTAGAGTCAAAGGATTCAAAGCGAGGTTCCTCTCTTATGCTTTCTAACATATTACGTAGATATAATCCTGCACATGCACAAGGTCCCAAAGTATTTGCAATTGATACTTTATCTAAATTGGATATATTAATTCCAGACCCGACATCATAGAACTTCCAAAATCTGCTCAATCTAATGCCTAAAGAGTCAATAGACTCTTTATTTTTCATATCTATAATAGTTCCTCCCCACATACCTATATTATGTCTTGAATCTTCAGCCTCCCTAACTATTGTCGATATAAAACTATCTTCTAAAACTACATCTGAATCTAGGGTCAAAATATATTTAGAATCTGTACTCTCTATTATCTTGTTTCTAACACTACAAACACCATTATTTTTTTTATTTTTTATCAAC
>CAYRCW010000084.1:0-3117 GCA_964422895.1 uncultured Planctomycetia bacterium
GCTTTTATTCTCGAGATATCTAAGAGGTTATTTATTAAGTTTACTAATTCATTGGAGTGCTTGTTTATTCTCTTCAATCTCTCTTGCTGTTCTTCTTTAAGATTTCCCAGTCTTCCGCTAGCTAGTATAGTTGCATAACCTTTTATTGAGGTAAGAGGGGTACGTAATTCATGAGCAACTGCAGATACAAATTCATTCTTAGCTTGGTCTACGACTTGTAAGGCTTTATTTGCTTCCTGGAGTTCTCTGGTCCTCTCTTTAACGCGTTCTTCTAGATCTTGGTATGATTTCCAAAGTTGCTCATATAAAGATGCATTCTCTATGCTCTGTACAAGCTGATTAGCCAAGAGAGATAGTATCTCTATATCTGATTCAGACGGCTTCTGGAATGTCTTTGTGTTGCCTATAACCATAACGCCTATATTCTTCTCTCTGATAGCTAGAGGAAGAATTACCATAGATGTTAAGTTTAATTTTTCAGCTAATGGGGCTAGACCTTCCGGCATATGTACCTTGCTCCCTACATATATAGGTCCTTTTAAAGCCGAGATAGAGTCTGTTATATTGCTTGGTATTTGAGGTTCTTCGTCACCATAGCCGATAAAGTTTTTTATTCTTATATTCTTACCGCTATCATCAAATATAAAGAAAGCCAGTTTTTCAAATTCCATCTCTTCTATGTCTTCTTGATCTATGCTATGGAGGATCTTATCGGTTTCAAATGTATTGGATACAGTCTGCGTTATCTTGTAGAGCGTATTAAGAGCTTTTAGTTTTTTATCCAGTTCTCTCTGGGTTCTTTGGAAGTTTAAGTTTGTATCAGCTAGGAGTTTTGATTGAGCTTCAACCTCTGTATAGACTCTACGCATATAGTCAAGCTCAGAAAGGAGGTTCTTCTTGTTGATCTTCTCGTGTCCCAAGAGAGTACCAATAAATGCAACTAGAGTGAGAAGTACAAAGAAGAGTATCATTAGACCTAAGCCGATATTTATATACATCTATTATCCTTTATTAGTTTATACACTCTTTACTCCTATAGCGGCTGTAAATACTGCACCGTTTTGATAGTAGGAGGGGCTAGTTAATTGGGAGTGGTCTCCTAGAGGTGCAAACTGACCTCTTGTGTATATCCCAATCACCTTTGTAGTCTCTGGCACTTTTCTTTTTATTATATTTATCTCGGTATTTATATCTATTCCCAGTATCTCCTTACGCTCTATACCTGCTATCAGTATAACAAATTTTGGCGTTATATTCTCCTTCTGTAATGGTTCTAGAGCTTTACTTATAGCTTTTTCGCTAGCTTCAAGTAGAGCTTTTCTTGTGCCCATCATAAGTCTTGCGTGCTGATTCTCTGCCACTTGTGAGTCTACTATTATACTACCGCCGGGTTCAAAGAACTTGGGAAATTTTACGATATAACTATCTTTTTCAACTTCTAGACCTAAAGGATATATTGTAGAGATTGAAGTTATATCTTCATTTCTTAAGTCAATATGTTTGCCTAAGTATTGCATATAGTATTTCAAAGGACTCATATCATCTAAATCTTGAATTCTATTTCTTTCTGCTTTTTTTATTTTTTTAGGCAAGCCTAGTGGAATCCAGCCATGACCAGAGCCTATGCCTATGACTAAATTATCACCTGCAAATAGTATTCCAACCGCACCATCTTTACTGCTTTGACGATTAAAAGATAGTTCAGCTGGGTTTAAGGATGAATCGGAAGATACAATACCTCCTGCTATAGGGAATCTTACTCCAAGGACTTCCTGTAAGCCTCTTAGCAGCTCTGTCTTTTGTATAAAGCTATCGGAACCGAAAACAAGAACAAGTTTCTTCTGGATCTCTTTTTTTTCGGTCTTTGCTTCTAGGGAGTCTAGAAGTCCCCAAGCTAGATGATGACCTGCTACATAAGGGTTCTCACTTAGGTTCTTAACCAAAGATACTGCATGGTAATAGGAATGACCTGACAATAGACTTAAAACTACAGATCTTTTTTTAAAAGTATTACTGATGATGTTACCTTGAGAGTTTATTATTACAAGATTTTTCTCTCCCAAAGTTGCTTTAATGCCATCGTTTATCTGCAGGATAGGATATTCATAGTGGGAGAATGCTATACCTAATTCAGGGACATCCACTCCTAGAGAAGAGAGAGCTTTGACCGCTGCATTTTTTCCAGCGAAATATGCATTAGTATCTGAACCAATGCCAGTTCCTATTCTTAAAGCCATAAGATTGTTATTTTTTTTAAATTAGTAAATATGTTTATATAATAAAATTTATGTTTAGCTATGTCAATTTTATTAACCACTAGGATTATTTTTGGTACAATAGTTATAATGAGAAAGATTTATAATATATTGCTTTTATCACTCTTGGTTCTGGTTCCTGTTCTCTTTTCTAGATTTACTTTTGAAGTAGTGAGGATAAAGATAACGTTGTTCGAACTAGTCTTACCTTGGATATTTTCTATCTGGCTTTGGTCTAATTTTAAATCTGGATTTAAAGATCTATCTAGGCAGCCTTATCTGCTGCTTTCTGCTGTTGTCTCTTTTTATATTTTAGGCTTATTTTTCTATTTTAGAAACAGCTTCCATACTTCTTGTTTTGAGATCCTGCTTCTAAATACACTAGCTCTTGTTTTATTGCTCACTCTAATAAGAGAGAGACCTAGCAGAGAGTCGATACATAAGGCTATTTTATATCCTTCCATTCTCATCTTCAGTTTTGGGGTTTTACAGATATTTGGAATAAATGTCCCTCATTATGGGGATGAGTTTTTAAAGCAGCATAGAATATTCTCAACACTTGCAAACCCTAACAACCTAGCGTTATATGCAAATATGATAATATTCTTAAGTAGCTATTATTATATGAAGAGTAAGAGTAAGCTCTACCTCTTGATTGTAGGTCTTGGAGTATTAAATCTTGTTTTTACAAGGAGCGGCAGTGGTCTTATATCTTTTGTATTTGGCTTACTAGTACTCTCTTTTACTTTTAAAAAGAATATACGGCTGTTAAGTGCGATACTGCTTGTGTTCATATTGCTCTCTACTATAATGAGTGCGGTATTACTTAAATCTGAATCATTCTTCTATAGAAGCTATATCT
>CAYRCW010000085.1:0-3046 GCA_964422895.1 uncultured Planctomycetia bacterium
TCTATAGAGAGAGAGTTCTCTATAGATAGCGGTAGCAGTAAAGAAGAGGTTATAGAAGAGACATTAGAGGAGCTTAATTAGTGGCAATAAGAGAAAAAGTTGGCGAAATTCTTATAAAAGAGGGTCTGATTACAGAAGAAGATTTTGTCCAGGCTATGGAGCATCAAAGAAATAATGGTGGCAAGCTGGGGGATGTTTTAATAGCCATGGGGTTTGTTACCGAAAAAGAGATAGCAGCAGCTCTAGGTAAGCAGCTGGGTATGCCTTATATAAGTATAGCTAGCGGTAATCTGCGCCCTGCCCATGACCAGGGTCTTGAAGTTTTGGTCTCTGAAGCTATAGCAAGAAAATATTTAGTATTACCGATATCGCGTACATTTAACTCTTTGACTGTTGCTGTAGTTGATCCGCTTGATTTTATAACAATAGATAATTTAAGAAAGATTACAAATTGCGATATTAATTCTGTTATTACAACAAAAGCAGAAATATTACAAGCCATAGATGAATTTTATGGCCCGCGTGATGTTTTTAAAGAAGCTATAGAGAGCTCATATGATAAAACAGAGAAGAGTTTTGCGCCTAGCCTTGAAGAGGTTTCTGAGGAAGATGCAGTAAGTCTAGATCGTCTTATTGCTAAGGCTGAAGAAGCTCCGGTCGTTAAGCTTGTCGATTTAATAATAAGACAAGCAATAGATGAAGGTTCTAGTGATATACATATAGAGCCTTTAGATAAGAAATTAAGGTTACGCTATAGGGTGGATGGTGTACTTCAGGAGAAACCGCCACCAGCACCGCATTTAAGTCTTGCTATTGTCTCTCGCATAAAGATACTTTCTAAACTTGATATAGCCGAGAAGAGACTCCCTCAGGACGGTAGCTTTGTCTTAAAGCTTGATGATAGACTTGTTGATTTTAGAGTCTCTGTTATTCCTACTATCCATGGCGAAAAAGTTGTTATAAGAATATTAGATAGATCTCAGTTGCCACTTGATCTAGCTCAGCTCGGTTTAAATTCTAGTCAGCTTGAGAATTTTAGGGAGGCTATTAATCAACCTTATGGAGCTATATTTCTTACCGGGCCAACTGGTAGCGGAAAGACAACCTCGCTTTATGCAGCATTAGAGGAGCTCAATAGTCCTGATAAGAATATAATAACAATTGAAGACCCTGTTGAATATAGGCTTGATGGTGTTAATCAGGTTCAAGTAAAGGCGCAGATAGGGCTGACTTTTGCTAATGCATTGAGATCTTTTCTAAGGCAGGATCCCGACATTATTCTTGTTGGTGAGGTAAGAGATTTAGAGACCGCAGAGATATGCGTAAGAGCAGCGTTGACAGGCCACTTGGTATTGTCTACTCTGCATACAAATGATGCGGCATCTGCAATAACGCGTTTAATGGATATTGGTGTTGAGCCATACCTATTAACACCTTCTCTATTTATGGTGGCAGCTCAGAGATTAGTTAGAAAACTTTGTTCTAATTGTAAAGAGGCCTATGAACCTACAGAAGATATATTAAAACGTCTTAAAGTTAAAAAAGATCTAATATTTAGAGCCAAAGGATGTGATAAATGTAGGTGGACAGGCTATGCTGGCAGGGCTGCTATATATGAATTAATACCAATAGACTCTGATATGCGCGATCTGATTGCAAAGAGAGCTGATGCTCAACAGATAAAAGATTTAGCTGTTCAGAAAGGATTTTTAACTCTCTGGGATAGCGGGATTACCAAGGTTGAGGAAGGGATCACTAGCCTAGAAGAGGTTTTAAGAGTAACACTCATAAAAGAAGACTAATTTAAATGGCTACCTATATCTATAAGTGTAGAACTCCGAAAGGTGGAATTGAGAAAGGAAGCCTGGATGCAGTTGATGAAAATAAAGCAGTAGATCATCTTCAAAATAGAGATTTAGTCATAGTCTCTTTAAAAGAGAGCGGGGATCTCTTTAAAACAAAACAAGCATCTAGAAAGAGACGTCTTCGCATGAGAGTTAAGACTGATGACCTAGCTTCTTTAGCGCGGCAGCTTGCTACACTTCTTGATGCAGGCGTCCCTCTGCTTAGATGCATAGAAATTGTAAGAGATCAAGTTGAAGTAAAGCCTTTAAATGAAGCCTTGAAGAGAGTCAGTAAAGACGTTGAATCAGGAGAAGCTTTAAGCGCATCGCTTGCGAAACATCCTAAAATATTTTCAGAGTTTTGGGTAAATTTAATCTCTACAGGAGAGACAAGTGGTCAATTACCTTTTGTATTAGTGCAGCTTTGTAAATATATGGAATCTACTGCAGGGTTGCAGAGAAAAATGGTTTCCGCTCTTATCTATCCAATCCTTCTTTCGGTAGCATCTATTGGAGCTTTAATTGTCTTTTTAACCATTGTAGTCCCTATGTTTGCCCAGCTCTATGGCTATTTTGATGCTGACTTACCGATACTAACACAAGGCATAGTAATTGTAAGCGGTATGATGAAAAAAGGGATGCCGTTATTTTTATTAATATTTGGTGCTCTTATATTTTTAATTATTAAGTTTAAATCTACAGATAAAGGCGAGATTTTTTTCGATAGATTGAAGGTAAAAACACCTATTATAAGTGCTCTTTTCTTTAATATTGTACTCCATCGTTTTAGTAATGGGCTCTCTATGCTGCTTAAGAGTGGAGTACCTATTCTCTATTCTCTAGAGGTTGTTTCCAAAGCTGTGGCCAATAAGATTTATGAAGGCATTATTATCCAAGCAAAAGATAAAGTCAGAGAAGGAGATTCACTTGGATCTATTCTTGAGTTGTACTCTCAGGAGTTCCCTCCTTTTGTTACAAACATGATTAAAGTGGGTGAGGAGAGCGGTAGTTTGCCTAATATGCTTGGACATCTAGCAGAGTACTATCAAGAGAAAGTAGAGACTGTAGTGGAACGCCTTCCTTATATAGTAGAACCTGTCATAATCTTGACAATAGGTGGTGTAATTGGAATAATAGTGATTGGAATGTTTCTGCCTATATTTGGACTTGCAACAGCAGTAAATATGTAACATTATGAAAGG
>CAYRCW010000086.1:0-2961 GCA_964422895.1 uncultured Planctomycetia bacterium
CTCCGCTTTTGACTCTAAGTAGATTTTAAAATCTATATTAGGAAATACATTGTCTCTTCTCTCTAAAACTTCAAGGTAAGTCTCTTCTATCGTATCGCTCTTTACCTCTTCATAGAGACGATTAAATCTAAATACATGCTCTTTTATTCTCTTTTGAGCATACTCTACATGTGTATCAGTCTTTATTATAAAAGCCCAATCACTAGATTGAGCTAAAAGGAGTTCCCTAGCCATCTGATTCAAAGCCCGCTTCTTAAGTCCTGCAGCTTCTACATTCTCAGCCGCAATAACTTTCATACGCCCAGCAGCTTTATGTAGATGCCTGTATACCCAATCATTGGAACCATTGAGCCAAAATTCACTATAACCTTTATATCCCCAACTTGAGAAAGAAGGTTTCAATACTTGATTTTTAGAATATTCCCCAAGATAATCCGTCGGAGTTACTAACTTCATATTATTTTGATCATAATGTATTTTCTTTATCAAAAATTCAAGAAAGATGGGACCTTCAAACCACCAATGCCCAAAGAGTTCCGCATCATAAGGCGCAACTATTATCGGTTTTCTATCCATAAAAGTACTTAGATATTCAATCTGCTTCTCCCTGTTAAACATAAAATTGCCTGCATGTTCAGCAGCTTTCTCCTTTGCCTTATTTGGGTCATAGAGTTCTTTTTGAAGAGTCTCGCCTGTTATACGATAATACTTCATACCCGTATTACCACGGCTTCCATCTGGATTTATATAAGATTTAACATAATCATAATCTAAATCGAATCCAACATCTCTATAAAAATCCCTATAGCAACTGTCGCCAGGATAACCCTCAGCAGCAGACCAAACTGATTTAGAGCTCTCGACATCCCGGCCAAAAACAGCTACTCCTGAAGCACAAAAATAACTCGAGTAGACTCCATAGCGAGGCCTAGGCTCTGCAAATAAGACTCCATGTGTATCAACTAAGAAATACCTTATACCCGCTTCTTTAAGTATATCATCCACTCCGGGCTTATAGCCACACTCCGGCAACCAAACACCCTTAGGGTCCCTACCAAAAGCCTCTCTGTAAGTATCCACTCCAACTTTAATCTGGGCCTTAATAGCTTCTCTATCTATCATTAAAGGCATGAAACCATGAGTCGCTCCACAGGTAATTAATTCTAAAAATCCAGCATCTTGGTACTCCTTGAAAGCATTCAAGATATTCTTACTATATCTATTTAAAAATATATCCTTAGATCTTCTGAATGCATCTAAATACATTTTAGATAATCTACTCAATTTAAGATCGTCTTTATTCCGTTGTATCTCTTTTTCAGCTAATTCAATCAGCTTATCTAAATGCTTGATATATCTATCCTGAAGCAAAGAATCTCTCAGCATGTTTATTAGTGTAGGAGTAACGGACATCGTCAATCTAAACTTAACCCCTTCTTCTCTGAGACGTTTAAACATCTCAATAAGAGGAAGATATGTCTCTGTTATAGCTTCAAAGAGCCAGCGCTCTTCTATAAAATCATCGTATTCGGGATGTCTTACATAAGGCAGGTGAGCATGCAGAACTATTGAAAGATAACCCTTGTTTTCCATATCCTTACCTCTTCTCTCCTGGAATAGCTTTAGCAGAAGAAGAGATAGTCTCTAGCCTCTTCTTCTTTAGAACCTTCTGCAACTCTTCTGAACTTATACTGGTACCATAGCCGCCGGATAAAGCAAACATCTTCCAGTAATCCTCTTCTACTACCATCCATTCTTCGTCCACTAAATCAGATGGGCCATATCTTGGGGTAACAGCTACATTAGAACGAATAATAGCATAAAACTCACCCTTATCTGTTTTCAGCCCAACTTCGGCAATATAACTTCTACCCGACTCTTTAAGGTTGATGTACCAAGACTCTATAAAAGGAGTGAGCTCTATATCAAAATAACTATTGCAGCTGTTAAGATTTTTAGACTCCAGTCCTGTTACATCGTACACTCTTAAGATCTCCCTATACTTTGAATCTTTGCATTTTAAACGAGCACCTTCCCAAAGAGTTATACTAACCTCCCAGTAAGAGAATACGCACCATGGGTCTCTAGCAAGTAAGACACAGACATTTTCTCCGTAATGATGCCCAATATTGGGGCTCTCTTCTAATAATCTTTTGCTGTCAAATTCTTTATGAGGATCGACACCGCCAGTATAAAACTTGGTCGATTCGACTAATTCTTGTGAAAAATCTCTATCTTTAATTTTTTTATCTTTAATAGACTTTTTTCTTCTTGAAAGCACCTTAATATTTTTCTTCTTTGGGACTTTTTTCTCAGCAGTCTTATTCTTCTCCAACTTCTGCTTAATTTTAATCTTAGTCTTTGATTTTATAGCTTCCTCTTTAGAAAGAACTTTTATTAACTCTGCTTTTTTTAACTTAGAAAATCCTTTGATCTTCTTCTTTTTTGCAATCTCGAGAAGTTCTATTCTTTTTAGTTTAATTAAATCTTTAGTCATAATACAAACCTCCATCTTACTAAATTCTTAAATATTCAAATTCTTTTCTATCCCTAACAACTGTCCTAAAAATATCTTTGGTTATTCCCCAATTAAACTCCATATCAATCTCTTTAGCTATTCCTTTCCTGCAATGCGCAGCAACAATTTCAGCCATTAGAGAATATATATTATCTCTCATATCCCTACCTACTGCAAGAGCCAAAGGTCCTTTTACATCTAAAGGCATAAGATACGGAATAGAGAGCTCTTTGGCGCTAGATAAGAGCATATTATTCTCTCGCTCATCTCGTCCAACAATAAGTTTTAGCTCTTTAGAAAGCCTGAAATGCCTGCCTAGTTTTAGTAGATATATCTGGTCTAAAGAAGGCTCCTCAGTGTATTTAAGTAAATCTTTTAGCCTATGACTAAACCTCGGATCTGTTAAAAGGCAGCCTCCGGAAGGAGCAGGATAATCTTTTATA
>CAYRCW010000087.1:0-2773 GCA_964422895.1 uncultured Planctomycetia bacterium
AAGGTTACAGGAACACCCTGTTTTACGAAGTAAGTAATGATAACCGCAATCGCTACAATAAGCCACCACAGCCCAAACCCCCAAAGCAGTAATGATATAATCTTAACCAGTGACGAAAGAACAGCTAAATCGATTATGGATATACCGACTTTTTTGATTACCGGTAAGATTGTATTTATGGCTATGACAGCAACCCCCACAGGCGCCACTCCTATCATAAAGCTGGGAGCAACATCTTTTCGGGGAAAATTGTAAAAAAGCCCGCGAAACATAAAAATCGTATAAATGATAATAGTAACGGCAATTGCAACTCCTAAAACAAGAGCGTTAAAAAGCAAAAGAGCGCACAAATGATCTATATTATTCATATGCATAGCCAAGAAATTACCGGCAAATACCAAAACAAAAAGACCGACAGGAGGAAGAAACCAAAACCCTAATGCCCTACGAGGTTCAGCATGATTACCAGTTATAATCTTATAAGGTGTAAGGAAAATAAAAAATATTCCAACAAGACAAGCTATCCACCAAAAAACAACAGCCAAAACATAGGCTGTACTTTCAGAAATAAATGACATAGGAATATTCAATAAACCTGTCGTGCATATTGCTGCCGCAATAGAAATAGTTGAATAAAATTGAATTAAACTCGAATGTCTCCATTCCTTCGAAATGCAATCCAAACCAACAAAAAATCTAAGCACCATAAGAAAAAATACCACCGGAAATACTACCAATGCAGTCATTAAAAAAAACTCTGCTAAATTGTGTAAGACCCCAGTAGCTTTACCTGCAAGTATTTGAAAAATATTAGCTAAGGCTCCCGTACCCATTATAAAGATAAACCAACGCGGAGAAAACCAACGCAGTATATAATTAACTGTTAGTTTGCCCTTCGGGCCTTCCTTCTTTATCTTTTCCATTTATTACCTCCTTTTCTAAAATCTTAATTGCATCTCCATAGAAACATAGTCAGCATTATTATTCCCAGCATATATTTTTTCTATGACATTTTTACCAAAAATATGACTATATGAAAGTACTATATTGCACTGTGGATTAACGGCATAATTGACAATTAAATCTAATTCCTGAGCTAAATCATCCTCTCCGTTAGTCGGTCTAGCCAAATAACCAAAAATAGAACCTTCTTCCTGAGTAGGGCCGGAACCCATATACCACCTGTCTTTACTCTCGGTAAGCCAAATAAAATGATAATCTGCCCTAACGGTTAATTTATTTAGCGGCTTAGTTATAATTTGAAGAAATAAATCCCGGGTATTCATCAAATCACAAAACGGTAAAAGCTCATATTTCCTTGTTCCGGGAGCCATCTGGAAAAATGTTCCATGATCACCGTCTCCAGCATTATTATCTCCTGAACCATAAAAATAACCCATCCGTAACCACGGCTTCCAAGGAAACTTAGTAAACTGATAGCCAATTTCTCCATCAACTGCATACGCCTGCTGATCTAATTCATACCAGTCGCCAAACTGGCCACCGCCCCAAAATAAAACATCCAACTGGCCAGGGCCTAAATCATATACTCCAAGTAAGTGCCCTCCGATCATATGAATATCAATATCTACACCATCAGCGGATGTAGAAATACCGCTATTGTCAATCCTCTGGGTTACATTTCTATCATCTTTGTAGTTATAATAAAAACCAGTCATTTCAACTCCCGGAAATAATACCCCCTGTTTTGCAGTCAAAGTAGCAGTAGCAATTTTTATATCTTCGATAGTTTCATTCATGTCTTTCTCCCAACCGCCTTGAGTTGGATAAAAAAAGGAAGAAGTAAAATTAATTTTGTCATTATCATAACTAAACAAACCTCCGTCAAAGCTTCTACTAAAGGCAGACCAGCCAAAAGAGCTGATTAATCTATCCGCTAAACGCATTTTCTTTACAGTATTAAATTTCTTCCCATCTTCTTTACTTAGAACTTCCAAACCATCGCAATATTCAAATCGACCAACTCTTAAAGAAATATTCTTATTCAATATATTCTGAAACTGCAAGTATGCTTGATGCAACCCAACCTCATAAGGATTCTCTTCCTTATTATGCAAATAATACAATCCCCCCATACCTAAAGGACCTCTTGGCGAAGGAGAAACTGCATCATCAGGTAAACCAAATATATGCACATATTGAGGCTGAACAAAAATATTTATATATTTTGAGTCAAACTTTAGATTAAGACGTGTCCTCTGAAATCCATAACTGTACTCATTGTTATCAGATAAGGCCTCAAACCAATTCCAATGGGCATATCTAACAGCAATTTCTCCACCCAAAGTCAATTTTTTATCTTTATCCTGAGATTGGTACAATTGCAGTCCACCATCTTCAAATGAATATATGCTCTTAAGAGACGCTCCCTGGACTGTCTCTTCTTCGGCAAATATGGTGCCTACAAAAAGAGCCCCGAGCAAAAACATTACAACAAAAAATAGAACATTTTGGGATTTAATCATTTTCAATACCATCTGAACCATAATCCTCCTCCTTCTGGCGGCTTAGCCATATCCCGATCCATATCTACTGAATCATTCATCAAAAAAAGTCTCACCTCAACTCCTATATCAAGCAGTTTATCCACAAGCCATTCCACGTTATATCTATTCCATCATAAAGATTACGATTAAAAATAATCAACGTCTTTATCCTTCTTCTTCTGGTTAAATTCTGTTTTGAAGAACTTTCACAACATAACCTTTTATTCAAGATTATAATAATTTATTTTTCTTCAATACATCAAAAA
>CAYRCW010000088.1:0-2709 GCA_964422895.1 uncultured Planctomycetia bacterium
TCTATGAAGAGCATAGCTGAAGCTATAATCTTATCTTATGATATAAGAAAGCCTGAGATAAAATAAGATACTATGCAGGATCCTATATGCGGAATGGAGGTTAAAAAGGCAACCTCTATCCATTTAAATCACAAGAATAAGAATTATTATTTTTGTTCTCGGAATTGTCTAAATAAATTTATTAAAAAAAATGATATAGATATTAATTCTAGTTGTGAGTGCGGTAGCCAGAGTAAGAGTTTATATAGGAATAAATTATTTATTGTATCTACAGTACTGTCTCTTGTATTTATACTGTCTTATCTAATCCCTTTTTTAGTACCTCTTAGGCTATCTTTTATAGACTATTTTAAAAAGCTATGGTGGGCTCTACTTCTAGGTATTTTCTTAGGTGGAATTATTGACTATTATATACCTAGAGAGTATGTTTCAGCTATTCTTTCAGGGAGCAAAAAGAGAACAATATTATATGCTGTTATTGCAGGGTTCTCTATGAGTGTCTGTTCCCATGGTATTTTAGCTATTGCAATACAGCTTTACAAAAAAGGAGCTTCTACTTCTGCAGTTATATCCTTTCTTCTTGCAAGTCCCTGGGCCAATATTACTCTTACGATAATGCTCTTAAGTTTCTTTGGTCTTAAAGCGCTCTATATCATTGTATCTGCTATAGTTATTGCCATTATAACAGGTTTTATATTTAGATATTTAGAAAGCAGAGGTATGGTTGAGAAGAATCCTTTAAGCCTAGAGGTCTCTGAGGGTTTTTCTATTAAAAATGATCTGACAATGCGTCTTAAGAAGTATAAATTTAAATTTAAAGAAGATTTAAGAGGTGTTATTTTAGGTATGATCTCTATATCTAATATGGTTTTATGGTGGGTATTGATAGGAATGGGTCTTGCTTCTATTACCGGTGCTTATATACCAGCAGAAATTTTTCATAATTATTTAGGCCCTTCTTTTGTAGGTTTAATCTTAACTCTTCTTCTTGCAATTATTATAGAGGTATGTTCAGAAGGTTCTGCTCCAATGGCTTTTGAAATTTTTAAGAGAACAGGGGCTTTTGGCAATAGCTTTGTATTTCTAATGGCCGGCGTAGCTACTGATTATACCGAGATCGGTCTTATTTGGCATAACATAGGAAAACGCTCTGCAATCTGGCTTCCTTTAATAACTCTACCTCAGATTATTTTACTAGGTATTATTGGGAATATAATATTTTAATCTCTAAGTAATTTTAAAAAAATAGCAAGGTAGGGACTCTTCTATATTACAGTATTATCGGGGACTATTGTATTTTTAGGTATTACTACAATACCGTTTCTTATTGCATAGTATTTATTCTCTGCTTCTTGAACATTGCTACTATTTATTATCTTTACTCCTGAACCCAATTTAACATTCTTATCTATTATTGCTTTCTTTATCTGGCAGTTTTTTCCTATTCCTACGATTGGATTTGCGCTACTTATGTCATAAAAATCATTACCCATAATTATAGAGTCTTCTATTGATGTGCCATCATCGATAAAACTGCGTAGGCCTATTATTGAGTGCGATATCTTTGTTTTTTTTATTATAGCTCCTTCTGCAATTTTAGAATGCGAGATAATACTGTCATTTATCTTTGATAGAGGTATATATCGAGGTCTGGTATAGAATGGCCACTCTTCATCAAATAGATTTAAAGGAGGCATATCTATTGTAAAAGCTAAACTTTCGTTGTAAAAAGATTCAACAGTCCCTATATCTTTCCAATATCCATTATGTATATATGCATAAGTTTTTTTCGTACCTATTGCATCCGGTATAATCTCTTTGCCAAAGTCAAATTTTTTGCTATCATTTGATAGCAGTTCAAATAAAACATCTTTCTTAAATAGGTATATTCCCATCGAAGCTAAGAATTTCTCTTTTCCATCTATATTTAGAGATAATCCATCTATATTTTTTTCGCTAGAAGGTTTCTCTATAAAATCTTTTATTCTGTAATCCTTGTCTGTTGCCATGATTCCAAGCTCTGAAGTATCTTTTCTTGGAACTGGGTTACAGGCGATTGTAATATCTGATTTTTTTTCGATATGAAAATTGATCAAATATTCAAAGTTCATTTTATATAGCTGATCTCCAGATAATATTAGAATATTTTTTATTCTAGGATCATTAAAATGCTTAAGGCATTTTCTTACAGCGTCGGCTGAGCCTTGAAACCAGTCACTCTCCTCTCCTGATTGCTCTGCTGCTAAAATATCTACAAATCCTTGAGAATAATAACCTAATTTATAGGTTCTTGTTATATGTTTATTTAAAGATGCAGAGTTGAACTGTGTTAATATCCATATTCTATTTAAGTTGGAATTGAGGCAGTTGCTTATAGGAATATCTACGAGACGATATTTCCCTATTAGAGGTACTGCAGGTTTTGCTCTGTACTTAGTGAGGGGGTATAGTCTTGCTCCTCTTCCACCACCTAATATAAGAGATAGTATATCTTTCATTAAGGATATATTAACTTTAAACAGAGATATCTTCAACGATTATTTATTGGTTTTATTTTAATCAAAAATTTGCCTGGATTTAATAAAAAGAATAATGGTATAATTCAGCAAATATTAACCTATCCATATTTTCTGGAATGGGTTAGATAAAGGAGGTTGTTATGTTAGGTATTGATGACCCTCAAATCTGGATTGCCTATATTCTATGTAT
>CAYRCW010000089.1:0-2697 GCA_964422895.1 uncultured Planctomycetia bacterium
TATGAACTTGCAGAGAAAGTTCTCTCAAGCATATCTTCTGAGAATAAAGATATGAAATATCTATATAGTTTAAATAATTCTATCAAAGAGAAGATATTAAAAGTTGCAGAAGATATTTACGGTGCTTCTGGCGTTGATTATACAGCGAGGGCAGAGAGAAAAATAGATGAATTTCAGAGCCTTGGTTATGGTAAACTTCCATTAAGCATAGCTAAGACCCAGTTCTCTTTAACTCATAATCCACATCTTAGAGGGGTAGAAGAAGATTGGAAATTAGCGGTAAAGGATATCCTTATATCAAGCGGTGCAGGCTTCTTGATTCCTATTACGGGGGATATGCTACTCTTACCTGGATTGCCAAAACACCCCGTACTTGAGGATATAAAGTTTTCAAAAGGAGAATACGGAGGGCTATTTTAATGGATAGACTGATAAACCATAGCCTAAAAGATTATATTGCTGTTTTAGGGGATGAGGTTCCAGCTCCAGGAGGGGGAAGCGCTGCAGCTGCGGTGCTCTGTTGCAGTATAGCTCTTTACAGGAAATGTTTATTATATAGTTCTAGTAATTTTAAAAAAGAGTCTTTTGATGATTTAAAAATATCTTTAAGTAATAATATAGATGAATCTTTATCATTAATAGATAAAGATAAAGAGCTATACCTCTCTTTAAGTGAGCTTATAAAAAATAAAGATTCTAGCCTAGTTGAGCTTCAGAGAGGCTATCTTGATGCAGCATCTGCCCCTCTTGAGATAGTTAAAATAGCTGTAGCTACTCTTGATTTAATAGATAGCTCTTTAACTAAAATAAAGAGAGGGTTTTTATCAGATATTATTGCTGCCATATCTTTTTTAGAAGCTGCATTTGATTCTGCTTTAATTTTTGTTGGAATAAATTTAAAATCTATTAATAAAAGTTTTGAAGATTTTTCAGGTTTTAAAGAAGAAGATATAGGTAAAGTAAAAAGTGATTTTAAAAGAATAAAGAAGGGTTTAAGAGATGAATAATATAATAGATGGTAAAAGTATGGCCTTAGCTTTAACCGAGGATTTAAAAAGAGAGCTCTCTTTACTAAGAGAGTCTTTTGATATTTGTCCCAAAATGGCCGCGTTCTCTTTTAATCATAATTCAGCTTCAGATATATATATAAAGGTCCAATCTAAATTAGCAGAGTATCTAGAGATAGAATATCAACTTTTTAAACTAGGTCAAGGTTACGACTTAGATGAGTTAAAGCAGAAATTTTACGATTTAAACAAAGATTCTAGCTTAGATGGGGTTATTATTATGAGACCTCTCGAGGAGAGTGTCGACTATCGATCATTACTTTTAAATATGGATCCAGCTAAAGATATTGAAGGTGTTCACCCTCTAAATCTTGGCAATCTTATCTCCTCAGAGGCAGCATTAATACCACCTACAGCCGGAGCTGTTATCCATATTTTAGATAGCTGTATTGAGAATTATGTTGGTGCGGAGGTTGTAGTTGTTGGACATAGTTATATAGCAGGGAAACCGCTAGTTATGCTACTTGCAGATAGATTAGCAACCACCACTCTCTGCCATATCGGTACTTCAAAAGTAGATATGCTAGAAGACCATGTTAGACGGGCAGATATTCTTATTGTAGCTACAGGTAGGCCTGGGCTTATAAAAGGTAACTGGATAAAAGATGGTGCTACTGTTATAGATGTTGGCATAAATAAGGTAGGCGCTGATATTGTAGGAGATGTTGAGTTTGAAGAAGCAAAGAAGAGAGCTAGTCATATAACCCCTGTACCAGCTGGTGTAGGGCCAGTTACGACTGTTATGTTGATGAAGAATCTTTTGCTGGCCCTTAAGAAGCGATGTAATATTAAAAAATAATCTATGAAGTATCTGTTGGTTCTATCTCTTCTATTGTCAGTCAATCTTTATGCTGAAGAGTTATCTGTAGAGAGTTATTTAGATAGAGATAGCTTGGCTTTAGGTGAGACATTAAAATATACAATCTTGGTTAAGGGTGATTTTAAGACAACTCCGACTTTGGATGTTCCCGAGCTTAGAGATTTCAATATTTTATCAAATAGAAAGATGAGTAGGGTTAATATCTCAGCTGGGGAGGTAGTATCTTCTGTAGAGTTTATATTTGTGCTTTCTTCAATAAAAGAAGGCTCTCTTGAGATGTCTGGTTTTAAGATAAAGACAAAAGATATAGAGCGTGATATTGAGTCTGTAAAGGTAGATGTAATTAGAGGAGAAGAGGAAGCATTGTCTGGTAAAAGAGAAGATAATTTAGACAGCAATACAGAGGGGGTCTGACTGTGAAGAGAATTAGAGTTATAGAAAATTTGCTCTTTAGTTCTATGGGCCTTAAAAAGAGAGAGACGGTTCTCTTTTTAACAGATAGCTCTCTTTATCCCATCGCAGAGTTATTCTATGAGACTTCTTTAAAACTTGAGTGTAAATCTTTACTTCTTAAGATGCCTGACATGAGAGTGCATGGCCAGGAGCCTAATTCTGCAATAGCTAAAATACTTAAGACTGTAGATGTTGCCTTTCTTATTACATCTAAATCTCTATCACATACTAAAGCAAGAAAAGAGGCATCTAGGGTAGGAGTTAGGATTGCCTCTATGCCTGGTGTGAGTCATGAAATGATAATGCGTAGTCTTAATGTAGATTATAAAATTATTAAACCTAAAATCAAGATGGTTG
>CAYRCW010000090.1:0-2619 GCA_964422895.1 uncultured Planctomycetia bacterium
ATTAACAAATACTGTTAATAAAATGTATTGAAATTTAGTTATAACTAAACTATAATACATAATCATGGAAAGAGAAATATATAATTCATTGCAATTAAGAGAGATTTTTCATTTAGAATTTTTAAAATGGTTAAACAGAGAGTCTAAGGTTAAAAATTATATTCTTAAAGGGGGCTCTAATTTACGTTTTTTCTTTAATAGCATTCGTTATTCAGAGGATATGGATTTGGATGTTTGCAATATAGAGGTTGAGATGCTTAAAGAAGTGGTTATTAAGATACTTAAATCTAGCTCTTTTGGGGATGGTTTAAAGGTTTTTGGTATAGATAGAATTGTTGCCCCTGATATGAGCAAAGCAAAGCAGACTAATACTACCCAAAGGTTTAAGGTTCATCTATTAACTTTTTCAGGAGAAGATCTGTTTACTAAGGTTGAGTTCTCTAGAAGAGGTATTAGAGGGGATGCAGTAGTAGATACCGTCAGTAATTCTATATTAAGGAGCTATAAATCGCCTCCTATTCTAGCTTCTCACTATGATGGTTATTCAGCACTTATTCAGAAGATAGATGCTCTTGCAACTAGGTCTATGGTTCAAGCTAGAGATGTTTTCGATATCTACACTTTAAGTTCTCAATTAATGCCTGGAAAGATTAATAAAAGTAGGCTAGCTAAAGTGAAGATTAATAAGGCTTATCAGAGAATATTTGAGATTGGTTTTAATCAATATCGTGACACCGTAGTCTCTTATCTCTCTTCTGATGACCAGGCCTTATACGGCAATTCTGATCTGTGGGATGAGGTAAAGCTAAAAGTGGCTAGCTTTATAGAGGAGCTTAAGGCAGCATGAGAAAGCCTATCTTGTTTTTTATAAAACGGCTTAAGAGGCCTATCTTTACGACTAGTGAGGTATCTTTGATTTCAGGAAAGTCTTTATCGGCTACTGTCCAGGCATTAAATGTATTAGAACAGCAAGGATTAATTTTTAAAGTTTATAGAGGAGTCTGGGCTGAAGTAGGCAGTAAAGACATAAGTCCTTATAAAGTTGTTCCCTATCTATTTTTAAAGCAGAGGGTCTATGTTTCTTTTATAAGTGCTTTGCATCTTCATGGGATGATTGAGCAGATTCCTCAGGTAGTAACTATAGCTTCAACCGGCCATACTAAAGTGATTCATACTAATCTAGGAGTTTTCTCTCTACATCGCATAGCAGCTGATTTCTTTTCGGGGTTTAACTGGTATCAAGATAGAGGAGATTTTTTAATAGCAGAACCTGAAAAAGCATTGGTTGACAGCCTCTATATTTCATCTTGTAAAAAGAAACAGTTTGGTTATTTTCCAGAGCTTCATTTTTCTAAAAATTTTAGTTTTAGCAAGCTAAAGAAGTGGGTAAAGAAGATACCAAGCGTTAGAAGTAGGAGTTATGTAGAGAAGAAGGTAGAATTACTGCTTAAAAATAATTAATATATTTTAAGGTTGAGATATAAGGTTGTTATGGTAAAATTCGAATTATTATATAAAGGAGGTAGATATGAAGAAGCATAAATGCAAGCAGTGCGGCTATCTATACGATCCTATAATAGGTGATTTAGATTCAGGTATAATGCCTGGTACTCTCTTTGAAGATATACCAGAGGATTGGGTCTGTCCTGTCTGTGGAGCAAGTAAATCTGAGTTTGAATTAGTAACAGATTGACATTCTAAGTAGAAGGAGGTAGTTATGGGTACAAAAGGACGTGAAATTGTAGATCTTGACGTAGAGAAGCTCCTAGGGCTCTTAAATAAGGCTCTATCTGATGAATGGCTTGCATACTATCAGTATTGGATTGGTGCTAAGATAGCTCAAGGTCCCATGCGCGATGCTGTTACCGCAGAACTTGAGCAGCATGCAGCAGAAGAACTTGGACATGCACTATTATTAGTTGGAAGAATTATGCAGCTTGGCGGTACTCCTGTGCTTGAGCCTAAAGAGTGGTATAACTTAACAAATTGTGGTTATGATGCACCAAAAGATAGTGATGTTAGGAAGCTTTTAGAGCAGAATATTAGTGGAGAGCAATGCGCGATAGGTGTATATAAGAGCTTAGCTGATTTTACAAAAGATGGCGATCCTGTAACATATAATTTAGCTATTCAGATTATGTCTGATGAGATTGAACACGAAGAGGACTTGCAGGCTCTTCAAGAAGATATAGCTGTAATGGTTGAGAGGGCTTAGCATATATGGGCGGAACAAAATTTGCTCCAGATGAGATTTTAAGACTTGCGGTAAAGATTGAAGTTAATGGTGGAAATTTTTACCGCAAAGTTTCTTCTTTATATAAGGATAAGAATGTTAATAAGGTTTTTGATGCTCTTGCCCTAGAAGAGGATAAACATAAAGAGCTCTTTGAAGGAATGCTGAATAATCTAAAAGATAAAGATTATTTAGATGTTTATAATGATGGTGAATATCAGAAGTATATTAATTCTATGGCTAATGAAGTTGTGTTTACTCAAGCCAGCATATCCAAGAAATTAAAAGAAGGCTTTAAAGGCATAGAAGAGGTGTTTGATTTTGCATTGGGTATAGAGGAAGATTCAATTCTATTTTATTCAGGGCTAAAGAGCTCTATCTTAAAA
>CAYRCW010000091.1:0-2584 GCA_964422895.1 uncultured Planctomycetia bacterium
AGAGCACCGCCCTTTTAAGGCGGGTGTCCGGAGTTCGAGCCTCCGGCGGCTCATTCTTTACTACTATGAGAAAGTACTACAGTTTAACTCCTCACACAGCTGATATAGCCATGGTTGTAGAAGCTGATTCTTTAGAAAATATCTATTTTAATTCTGCGCGTGCTCTAGCTGATATTCTAGTAGGAATTGATAATGTAAGTGAATCTATAAAAAGAGAGATGACCATAAAAGCAGTAGATAGAGACGATCTTTTAATCAGATTTTTAAACGAGTTGATATATGTTTTCTCGGTAGATAAGGTTATATTTTCTGATTTTAATATAATTAAATTAAATGATAGAGAGTTAATCTGCATGGCGAAGGGAGATAGAATTGGAGCTTTAAATAGAATAAAAAGCGAAATAAAAGCTGCCACCTATTGTGATTTTAAGATAGAAGAGAATAGAGGTTCTTATAAGGCAAAGGTTATATTGGATGTGTAGAATATGCTAAAGATAAAAGCTAAAAAAGGTAAAGTTACAAATAAAGATTCTTTTAGAGCATGCATAAGAAGTTCTGTTGTCAGTAGGAATTTTAAGGTTTTTATACAGCGTTCTGCAGAACGCAGGAATATAAAAGGGGTATTAAACGATGAGCCTTATGGTCTCTCAATCAATGTAGAAGGCGATAAGGATAAAATATATGATCTCGTTTCAAAGATATATGAAGATAAGCCTCACTCAGTTGTTATTGAATCTATAGATGTTGATAAGGTTGAATATGTTGGTTATGTCGATTTTCAAATCCCAAAGATCAATATTGAAGCACTAAGGGATTCTCTATCTTTTACAGATACAGCAATATGTCCTGATTGCATTGAAGAGTTATTCAATCCAAAGAATAGAAGATACTTGTATCCATTCATAAATTGTAGTCATTGCGGTCCGCGTCTATCTAGTATAAAAGGTATGCCTTATGAGAGAGACAATACTACTATGGGTCAATTTGAACTCTGTTCAAAATGTTTGAAAGAATATCAAGATTCAGATAATAGGAGATTTAATAATCATATTAATTCTTGCTGGGAGTGTGGGCCTAAATTAAGTTTAAAGCATAGAGACTCTTTAGGAGAGTATAATTATCAAGATAGAGAGGCTTTGGATAAAGCCATAGAGTTTTTAAATAAAGGTTCCATTCTTGTATTTAAAGATATAGCTGGATATAAGGTCTGCTCCAATTTAACTTATGAAGATGCTAGCCTTATGGTTGAAAATAATATTAAAGATATAGAGTCTTATTTAATGCTTAAAGGGGTAAGAATGGCTGAAAGCTATGCTAGGATAAATGAAAAAGAGAGAGAATCATTGCTATCCCACCCTAGGCCAAAGGTTCTTTTGAGGCTTTTAGAAGATGCTAGAATTCAGGATAAAATAAAGAGAGATAAAAGATATTTTAAATTTCAACTTCCTTGTTCAGGCTTAGATTATGCAATATTTAAAAATGTTAATGCTCCTCTGTTGATTAAGGATTGCGAATCCTTGACTTTAAACGACATATCCAAATGCCTTAAAGGCGTTTCTTGGTCTTTACTCTCTAGCGATATGGATTTTGGAAATTATTATAAAGGCTCAGAAACGAGAATATTTACTTCAAAAGATGGGACTTTAAGTAAGAATATTACAATAAAAAGGTCAAAAGGGTATACGCTCAATCCTTTGATTTTTGGGCACCAGTTCTTTAATTCTATCCTTGCTTTAGGTTGCAGTAAACACAGTTCTTTTACATTAGCTAAAGATGATAAGTTCTATCTTAGTCCATATTTAGGAGATCTATCTAAAGAGTTTAATCAGGTTAATTATAAAAAGATCTTAGATCTTTATATAGAGATATTTAAGATAGAGCCGAAAGCCATTGCAATTGAAGAGGGAGAGAGTTTTTATCTAGGAGATTTAGCGCAAGAGTTGTCTAAGAGATTTGGTGTTAGAATATTAGAAGTAGAGAGCAATCATGCGCGTATTGTATCTTCCATGCTGGAGAGCAATCTAGACGAAAATATGATAGGCATTGTTCTTAGAAGTGGATTAGAGAGTAATAGTGTTTTTGAGCTAAATTTTTACTTAGCTAGTCTTTCTGATTCTAAGATCATAGGTTGCTTTGAATCATTAGAAGGTTTATTTAAAATTAATGACGATTATAGTCTGAAGCTTGAGTTGCTAGCCGAGGTAAAAGATGAGTTCTGCAAAGATCTGTATCCTATAGAAATTAGAGACTTAGGTGATAAGTTCATGATTTTGTCTGAACCAATTTTAAATGGAGTAATAGCTGATACAAAGAGAGCAGTATCGCAAGTTCGTATAGCAGCAAAGTTGTATAACAGTATAGTTGAAGGAATTTATAAAATGTCTTTAAGATTAAGAAGAAGATTAAAAATTAATAAGTTATCTTTAGCTGGAGATATGCTTGAAAATGTTTTTCTCTTAACAAATGTTTACCAAAAACTTAAATCTAAGGATTTTGAAGTCTCTATTTCAGCCTCTGTACCATTCAATGATTCGGGTATATCTTTGGGACAATTTGTAGTTGTAGATAATATAATAAAGGAAGA
>CAYRCW010000092.1:0-2574 GCA_964422895.1 uncultured Planctomycetia bacterium
TGGTCTGAAAATTTAGTAAGATTTATTACTCATCCTATTCTATCCTCATTACTTTTGGGTATTGGGTTCTGGGCTATAATATTTGCCCTAAGAATACCTGGATTAGGACTTCCTGAAATTGCAGGAGTAAGTGCGCTGGGGCTTTTCTTCTGGGGCCATAAACTAGCAGGATTATCAGGCTGGCTAGACATACTCCTTGTCATTCTAGGTATAGCCTTGATCTTAATCGAGTTATTCATAGTTCCTGGATTCGGACTAGCAGGAATAGCTGGGGCTTTAGCCTTACTAGTAGGAATAGTTCTTACATTGACAGGCCACCCCTTATACCCGCTTATTGGAGAACTTAATAGAGTATCTGGAATAATGCTCTCATCTCTCTTTATCTCTTCTATCATGTTATTTATAAGTTTAAAGATATTTCCAAAAACAAAATTTTGGAATAAACTTATTTTAGAATATCAGCTTAAAAAATCTGAAATAGAAGAAGATCTTGCAATTTCAGATAGCGGAGTTGCCATATCTGATTTAAGACCATCTGGAAGAGCTAAGTTTGGAGATGAAATATACGATGTAGAGACACTGGGTGACTACATTAAAAAAGGAGAAAAGGTTAAAATTATTTCAAAACATGGTAATATAAGAAAGGTTGAAAAAGCATGAATATACTAAATAATATTTTTACTATAGTATTTGGCCTTATAGCTTCAATAATCTTCTTTCTAATGGAGCTGTTCATAATTCCAGGATTTGGAATAATGGGTATATTAGGTATTGCACTCCTTGCAATAACAACTCATATTGCCTATAAAAATTTGGGTCCAGATGCTGGGATATATACTCTGCTTGCCGGTATTTTTTTTGCAAGTCTATTTGTATACTACTTCATAAAAAGACAGCTCTTTAGGAAAACAACTTTACAATATAGGCTGACGAAAGAAGACGGTTATGGAATAAGACATCTATTGATAAAAAATTATCTCGACAAAGAAGGCATAGCTTTAAGCATATTGAGACCTGTAGGTATCATAGAGATAGACGGCGAGAGACTTGACGCTACCGCAGAAGGAACATTCTTTCTTGAGAAAGGCTCTAAAGTAAAAGTCGTAGGCATAGAAGGTAACAGATTAAAAGTACAAAAAAAAGAGGGGGTTTAGCATGAATGTAGCAATTCTTTTTTTAATAATTTTTGGAGGGTTTTTTCTCTTCGGTTATTTTATACCTTTAAGACTCTGGGTCGCAGCGCTTGCTGCAGGAGTAAAATTAGGCCTATTAAGCCTTGTTGGAATGAGGCTTAGAAAAGTAGACCCTAACGTTATAGTCCCTTCTCTTATAATGCTGCATAAAGCAGGTTTAGCAACAGAAGTAAATCAGATGGAAGCACACTACCTTGCAGGCGGAAATGTATTAAATGTAATAAAAGCATTAATATCGGCTGACAAAGCTGAGATAGTTTTAAACTTTGAAAGAGCAGCGGCAATTGACCTTGCAGGAAGAGATGTGCTGGATGCTGTTAAAACATCTGTTAACCCTAAGGTTATTGATGCACCAAAAGAGAATATGATTGCAGCCGTTGCTAAAGATGGTATACAAGTTTTGGCTAAAGCACGTGTTACAGTAAGAGCCAATCTTGACAGACTCGTAGGAGGTGCAACTGAAGAGACAATCATAGCAAGAGTCGGAGAAGGAATAGTTACAACAATAGGTTCATCTGCATCTTATAAAAATGTTATCGAGAACCCAGATTCTATATCTAAAACCGTTTTAGACAAAGGCCTTGATGCAGGTACTGCATTTGAAATTCTCTCTATAGACATAGCAGACATAGACGTTGGTAAAAATATTGGCGCCCAATTGCAAACCGACCAAGCTGATGCTGACTTAAAAGTAGCTCAAGCAAAAGCAGAGACACGCCGTGCTATGGCTGTTGCACAAGAACAGGAGATGAGAGCAAAGGTACAAGAGATGCAAGCAAAAGTGGTAGAAGCAGAAGCTCAAGTCCCACTTGCAATTGCAGAAGCATTTAAAAACGGCAATCTTGGAGTTCTTGATTATTACAAAATGAACAATATCCAAGCTGACACAAAGATGCGCTCTAATATAGCAGAGGATGTAGAACCAAAAAACGATAAAGAAAAATAATGGTAGATTTATTAATAGTACTATTCCTGATTATTTTTTGGGTAATCTCTTCTATCTTAAAACAAGCAGGTAAACTAAAACCTCCGCATGAAGAGAGCAGCGAGCTGAAACATCTTTTTAGATTTCCACAACTTGACATAGTTTCAGAAACCCTGAAACAAGAAAATAAAAAAATAGAACATCAGATAGCTAATAAGATAGACCCTGAGCAGAAATCAGAAGCAGTTAAAACAGAGACTGTTATTCCTAAACGTCAAACCAAAGTTTCAAAATTTGATTCTGGAAAACTCTATCAGAATATGCTAAAATCCAAAACTTCTTTAAGATATTCTATTATTATCAAAGAAATTTTAGACAGTCCAGTATCTTTACGATAATTCAAGCCAGGGTGGCGGAATGGCAGACGCGCGTGATTCAAAATCACGTCTCCGTAAG
>CAYRCW010000093.1:0-2560 GCA_964422895.1 uncultured Planctomycetia bacterium
GTCTCTTTTGGTATTATATTGCTTGCGCTTGTAAACAATAGGCCTCAGGTTTTGAATCTCAAGCAGTTAATTACAGAATTTATTCAACATAGAAAAATAGTTGTAATCAGACGAGCTAAATTTGATCTTGAAAAAGCAGAGAAACGTGCGCACATTGTGGAAGGATTAAAATTAGCTTTAGCAAATATTGATAAAGTCATAGCTTTAATTAAAAAATCTAAGAATACTCAAGATGCAAAAGAACAACTGATAAAGCAACTTAAATTTACTGAGATCCAGGCTCAGGCAATATTAGAGATGCAGCTTCAAAGATTAACGCGTTTAGAGGTAGGTAAACTAGAAGCAGAGTATTTAGAACTTATAAAGAAGATAGAGTACCTTAAGGGGCTACTTAAGAGCGAAAAGAGAATTATGGAGGTTATCAAAAAAGAACTAAGTGAAATTCAAGAGAGATATGGTGATGACCGTATGACTCATATCGTAGAAGCAGTCAAAGAGATAAAAATCGAAGATTTAATAGCGGAAGAGGATATGGTTATTACAAGATCCAATTTAGGGTATATAAAAAGGCAATCAATATCTACATACAAAAGACAGCGTCGCGGTGGTAAAGGGGTGATAGGCATGGATCTTAAAGAAGGTGATTTTGTTAACCAGCTTTTTATAGCTTCTACTCATGATTATATGTTATTTTTGACAAACAGTGGAAGGCTTTATTGGTTAAAAGTGCATGAGATACCCGTTGCTAATCGCAATGCTCGAGGTAAAGCTGTGGTTAATATTTTAAGCCTTAATAAGGAAGAGCTTGTCACTGCTTTTATACCGGTTCGAAATTTTGATTCTGACCAATTTCTTGTATTAATTACAGCTGCTGGAATAGCAAAGAAGATGAGATTGAGTGACTTTAAAAATCCGCGCAAAGGTGGAATAAATGCTATATCATTAAAAAAAGAAGATGCTCTTATCTGTGCTAGCATAAGCGATGGTAGTGATAATATATTTTTAGCTACACAAAATGGTAAATCCATATGTTTCTCAGAGAAGCAGTTAAGACCTATGGGGCGTAGCGCTCAAGGAGTGAAAGGTATCAATCTAGCTAAGGGCGATAGAGTAGTAAGCATGTGCTGTGTTAAAGAAGATGCTAGCATTCTTACGATTGCTGAAGAGGGTTTTGGTAAAAGAACAGCGATGAAAGCTTATAGAATACAATCTCGTGCTGGTAAAGGTGTAATCAATATGAAGTTGCCTACAAAGACAGGAAAAGTTATAGGAGCAGAGGTTGTCAGCGATCAAGACGATATCGTTTTAATGACCCAAAGTGGGCAAGTAATCAGGACTTCGGTAAAAGACATCAGAGAGATAGGCAGAAGCACTTCAGGTGTGCGTGTTGTTCGTACAGCCGAACAAGATCGCGTTGTATCTTTTGCCAAAGTAGTAAAAGAAGAAGATTGAATCTATAAGTAGTAATTCTAGAAAAACATAGAGCTATTTGCAAAATCCGAATAAAGTGTTACACTTAATAAAGTGGTAATTAAATAAAAAGTCCCCATCGTCTAGCGGCCTAGGACAACGGCCTTTCGAGTCGTCGGCGCCGGTTCAAACCCGGCTGGGGACGGTATATAGTATGAAGAAAATAGCATTTAAGGGGGTCAGATAGCATGTGCGGTATAATTGGCTATTTAGGTAAACGGAATGCCTGCAGTATTTTGGAGCAAGGGTTAGAGCGTTTAGAGTATAGAGGCTATGACTCTGCAGGTATATCCATCTTACATAATGGCAATTTCTCAACTGTCAAGAGTCCTGGCAAGGTCGAAGTACTCAAAAATAATCTGAAACCATTAAATATACATGGCGGTTTAGGTTTAGGACACACACGCTGGGCTACTCATGGAGAGGTAAATAAACTAAATGCACATCCTCATTTAGACTGCAACGAAGAGATTGCCATTGTTCATAATGGTATTATTGAAAATTATCAAACTCTCAAATCCGCACTTTTAAAGAGAGGGCATCTTTTTAAATCGGATACAGATACAGAAGTTATAGCACACCTTCTAGAAGAACACTATGAAGGTGATTTAGAAAAAGCCTTACAAGAAGTCTTGCCACAATTGCAAGGCAGTTATGCTTTAATAGTAGCATCTAAAAAAGAGCCAGACAAAATTATTGCAGCTAGGATGCTAAGCCCTCTGCTTTTAGGCATAGGTAAAGATGGT
This sequence comes from uncultured Planctomycetia bacterium, assembly GCA_964422895.1. Lineage (GTDB taxonomy): Bacteria > Omnitrophota > Gorgyraeia > Kaelpiales > Kaelpiaceae > Kaelpia. The sequence goes on from CAYRCW010000093.1 coordinate 2,217, forward strand.
TATTATCTTGCTTCGGATGCAACAGCTTTAATAGGTGAAGCGCAGCTTGTTATATACTTAGACGATGGAGAGATGGCAGTAGTTAAAGAAGATAGTTTCTCTATAAAAGATTTCTACGGCAATGAGAGGTTAAAAGATCCATCGAATTTGAATATGACAACTTCTTTGGCTGATAAAGAAGGGTTCCCGCATTTTATGTTAAAAGAGATAAACGAGCAACCCAAGGTAGTTAAAAATATCATTGCGCACTACATAAAAGAGAGTCAAGTTGCACTGCCTATTAAAGACGATTTTTTTAATGACATAGATCAAATTGTAATTGTAGCTTGCGGTACAGCTTACCA